>NZ_JBQIQO010000010.1:0-64834 GCF_056799795.1 Rikenella sp. | reverse complement strand
AAGCGACTTGCGCTTTGGACAAGATTTCCCAAGGCGCGCGGACAAAGATCGGTGTACGAAAATGCGGCGAAGCGAAAGCGGAGCCGCAGTGAGGCCGACACGGGGCGGAGAACTGGGTTCTGCTTTGGGCAGTGCTTGTGCGACCTTTAGGTCGCCTGCCTCGTCGCCCAGCGGCGTAGCGGCTTCGGGGGGATGGGCGACAGGCCGAAGTTCAGAAAATTGTGCGATGAATGGGTGCTGTGCTTCTGCGGCTCGCAGAGCCGCGCGGGCCGAAGCCTTCCGCAGCGGAGGTCGCAACTGGCGTTGCTTTAGGCCCCGCAGGCTTCGACCCGATCGGGCGACAAGGCTGAACTTAGGCTAAGAACGAAATAGGCGCCAAGGACGAATAGATTATGCTTTTGCAACTTGTAGAGTCGCTCGGGCCGGACGCCTGCCCACGGGCGGGACGCACAGCGTCTTTTACTGGCCGCCTCTATCCCACGACAGCACCTCCCGGTCGCCCGACCCACTTTAGTCGAGAGTGAATATTAAGGGTCGGAGCCAGCGTGGCCGGAAACGAGCATCGCGACGTTGCAGGCCTACGCCTGGGGTGGCTCCGGCCCGGGCGGTTCTACGAACCGCAGGGATGCACTCAAAACGCAAATAGGGTAACTCCAGTCCCTTGCCCCCCGCGGGCCCGCGGCCCGTTTATTCCGAGAGGCACCGCAACTGAAGACCGTGGCCACGATTACCCACACTGTTGGGACTGAGATGCTGTGCATAGAAGTCCAAAAACACCCCGTTCGTTCTACCGATAGCGGACGACCAGCTATACCCGCCGTTGCCGACCTTTACCGGCCCGCCCGAGTACGAGTCGCGGTAGCCCGGGGCGGACGCCAAAACACTCTGGAACCCTGCCCCTCGAAAAAGCGCACACCCACCGGGAGAAAACTTATCGAAAACCGATCGAAATGTCCTCAAAAAGACGGAAAATAGGACATATACTGCTGCTCGTGCTACTCATAGCCTACGGCATCGTAGCCGCCCGCTACTGCACCGTGCGCGAAAGGGAACTCAAATGCACCGGCATCGACATCGTCGTTCGCGACAGCGCCGAACTCGCCTTCGTTACCCCTGAAATCGTGCGCAGATGGCTGGCCGACAGCTCTATACGCGTTATCGGCATGGGGTTGCGCGGCGTCGACGTCTATGCCATCGAACGTCTCGTCGAAGCCCACGAATTCGTCGCCTGGGCCGAAGCCTATACCGCCATCGACGGCCAGCTCCATATCACCCTCGGCCAGCGGAAACCTGTCATGCGCGTGGTGAGCGAATCCGGACACAACTTCTATGTGGATGACGACCTGGTGCTCCTTCCCTCCCAGAGCGACTATATCGCCGACGTGCCCGTGGTGAGCGGACGTCTGACCTTCGGTTTCCCGACCGACTATTTCGGTCGTTTGGATGAAAAAAAGTTCCCCGCAGAGCGGGAATTGTTGCATAATCTCCTTAACTTTGTCCGTCAGGTAGATACCGACCCGTTTTTGGACGCCCTGACCGCTCAGATCTACTACGACGGAAATGAGGTACGATTATTGCCACGCGTGGGACGTCAGGTGATCCGCTTCGGCGAAGTCGGCGACTCCGTTGCCGTCGCCCGGCGGCTCGGGAAACTCTCCCGGTTTTACCGCCGCTCCTTTGCCGACGGATGGTGGCGGTCGGCCACCGAAATCGACCTCCGCTTTCGGGGGCAGGTCGTGAGCAAAAATCCGGTGCCCGACCCTCCTCCCGGGACGGCGGAAGCGGGCGACTCCATCCGCCCGGCCGCACGTTAGGCCGCCGGCTTTCGCCGCAGGAGAGTGCATACCGAACGAACGAAGAGCACACACGAGATATATGGATAATAACGAATACGTTGCAGCGGTCGATCTGGGCACCACGAAAGTGGTGATGGCCGTCGGACGCAAAGCGGAAAAAAACAAGATCGAAATCGTCGCGCTCAAGGAGGTCGCCTCCAACGGCGTGATGAAAGGCGATCTGAAAAATATAGAGCAGGCTTCGCAAGTGCTGAGAGAGGTGAAAAACCGGCTCGAACAGGAACTTGGGATTATCGTGCGCGAAGCCTATGTGGGTGTTTCGGGGCAGCATATCCAGTGCAATCGGACACAGGGATACGTTACCGTGCAGAATATGACCGACGCCGGAGTGACCGAAGTGAGGCGCACGGACGTCGAACGGCTCATCGAAGACCAGCGCAACGCATCTTTGCCGGCGGGGAAAACCATCATCAGCATCCTGCCCCAGTCGTATATTCTGGACGGCGAAGACGACATCAGCGAACCTGTGGGGATGGAGGGGCGCAAGCTGGAGGCCAAGTTCAACGTCATTATCGGCGAAGAGACCGCTATCGAACGGATCAGACGGTGCTTTCAACGCGTGGGGCTCAATTTGGCCGGGATTGTCTTGCAGCCGCTCGCTTCGGCCGAAGCCGTGCTGAGCGACGACGAAAAGGAACTCGGAGTGGCCGTGGTGGATATCGGCGGGGGGACGACCGATATCTGCGTGTATTATGACAAAGTGATCCGGCATCTGGCCGTGATTCCGATCGGCGGGAATATCATCAACAAAGATATTCGCGCCTACGGGATTTTGGAGCGGTACGTCGAAAAACTCAAGACCTCGTTCGGCGAGGCCGTGGCCGAGCGGACGCCGGGCGACAAGTACATCAATATCCCCAGCGTCAACGGGCAGGCGCCGAAAGAGATCGCCGTGAAGACCCTGGCCGGGATTATCGAAGCCCGGATGTACGACATCATCGACTACGTGAAGATCGAGATCGAACGGTGCGGATTCAAGGGACGGTTGGGGGCAGGGATCGTGCTGACCGGCGGGGGAGCCAATTTGAAAAACCTCGACCTCCTCTTCAAAATGCACACCGGGATGGACGTGCGGATCGCTCAGCCGGTTACCTACGTGGCGGCGGATTCGGTGGAACTCGTTTCGGCGCCGAAATACTCCACTTTGACCGGGATCGTCCTCGATGCCGTGCGGAAAGGAAACTATACCGAGATCGATGCCGCCGAACCGGCGCAAACGGCAGGAGAGCCTCAAAACGCGGGAGTTGCCGCGGGAGACGAGGACTACTACCATACGCCGGCCGGACAACAGAACGGGCGGGCGATGGCTTCGGGGAATACGGCTGTTGCGGGGGGAGGGTATGACTCTTCTTATACGCCTGAGGCCGACTCCTATGAGGGGGGACAGCAGGAAGGAGGATATGAACCGGATTCGTACGGGATGGACGGTGACGAGGAGTACCTGGACGACTATCCGGAAGAGGAGTTGCGTCTCCGGAGACCTAAACTCTCCGAACGCGTGAAACGTTGGTTCGGCGGAATGTTCACCGACGAAGAGGTCGACGACGACGACAGTTATTGATACCGATTTTATCACCAGCAGGCAAAATGGTTGAATTCGTAGATATAGAACCGGTCAGCTCGTCCATTATCATGGTCGTGGGGGTTGGCGGCGGGGGGAGCAATGCCGTGAACCACATGTACAAACTCGGGATTACGGACGTCTCGTTCATGGTCTGCAACACCGACCGGCAGGCCTTGGGACGGAGCCCGATTCCCACCCAGATCCGCCTCGGAGAGACCCTCACCGAGGGGCTGGGGGCGGGGAATAAGCCCGAACGCGGACGCGCTGCTGCCGAAGAGAGCATCGAAGAGATTCGGGAAGTCTTTCGCGAGAAGAACATCAAGATGGTCTTCGTCACCGCCGGGATGGGCGGCGGGACAGGGACAGGCGCTGCGCCGGTGATTGCCAAGGCGGCGAAGGAGATGGGGATATTGACCGTCGCCATCGTCACCATTCCGTTCAAGACCGAAGGACGGCGGCGGATTTTGCAGGCGATCGACGGGATCGAAGAGATCAGACACAATGTAGACTCGTTGCTCGTGGTGAACAACGAGAATATCCATGAAATTTACGGCGAACTCACCTTATCCGAGGCTTTCGGCAAAGCGGACGATATTCTGGCTACCGCAGCGAAGAGTATCGCCGAAATTATCACCCAGGAATATCGCGTCAACGTCGACTTCGCCGACGTGCAGACCGTCATGAAAGACAGCGGCATCGCCTTGATGGGCTCTGCGCGCGGGAGCGGCGAAAATCGCGCCAGAGAGGTGGCCGAAGCGGCTATGAGCTCGCCCCTGCTCAACCACAAAGATATTTCGGGCGCCAAGAACGTCCTCCTGAATATCACCTCCGGCAACAAAGAGGTCACCTTGACCGAGACCTATCAGATCACCCAGTTCATGCAGGAGCGGACGGGGAACGACAACTCCACCGACCTGATCTGGGGGGCCGGCACCGATGAATCTTTGGGCGACGACATCCGGATCACCGTGATCGCCACCGGGTTCGACATCGACAGCATTCCGGCCATTCGCGAACGGTATGCCGAAGTCGTGGGGCGCGATCCGAACGCCCGTCGGAACGGTATGGGGACGGGTCGGCCTGTGGCCGGACAGAACGAAGGGCCCAAGCGGGAGACCATCTCGCTGATCGATCAGGAGGGAGGCGCCGGTTTTTCCGGACGGGCAGACAAGAAAGCCAAGGCGGGATCGGGAGACGAGGGAGACGATTTTTCCGTCGTGACCCATGACCGGGGCGAACCGCAGTTCGCGGCGAGCCATACCGCTTATGACCGTCCTTCGGTGTCGATCGCAGAGCGGGAGCGCGAAATGGTGGCCGAAGAGCGGCAACCCGTGGTCGACGCGCCGATGACGGAAACGCCGATTGCAGCGGTAGAGCCTGTGCCGGTGCCTGCGCCTGTGCCGGTGGTTGAGGTTACCCCTCCGGTTCAGGTGGTGCAGGCTGTGGAGACCGTGGTGGAGCCTGTTGCTCCGGAACCGCAGCGGGCGGACGATGACGATATCACCGCATTGACAGAGGAACAGATCGAAAATATTCCCGCCTACATTCGTCGTCGGATGAAGATTTACGCCGGTGGGGCTCCGGCGGGGGGGAAGGTGTCGCGTGAGACGTTGAAAAACGAGGGCGGTTCGGGCGGTTCTCATTCGCGCGGCGGAGGGGCTGCGGATGGGGGACACCATTTGTTCGATTGATTTTCGGACACGGTGTTGGAAAATCCGGAAATTTTGCACACCTTTGCACCGCATTCGGCAGAAGAGGGCTTTTCTCTTTGAATGCAATGCCGATCGTCGTTCGATGAACGACTTCCTTTCGGGCGGATACCAGAGTGGCCAAATGGGGCAGACTGTAAATCTGCTGTCTTCGACTTCGGTGGTTCGAATCCATCTCCGCCCACAAAGATTTTCGATGCGAGCCGTAGGCTTTTCGGATTTCTGGCGTTCCGCGCAAATTTATTTGCAAGCGGGAACGGCATGAAATCCGAAAAAAGACAACGAGAGTTGTTGCGGCGAAAATCTTTGTAGGGGTCCCGCCGGGAGGCCGTGGATCACGGCACGCCAGTGACGTAATCCTCTCTGCCGCACGAAAAAAGATGGAGGTAATGGATCATTAGTGACGTAATCCATCTCGGGGGTAACGGAGGCAATGATCACGCCGTGCCAGCGACGTAATCTTCTCCGCCCAACAAAAGAGAGGTATCCGTCCAAAACGACGTCATCCTCCTCGCCTAACATCGGCAAAAGAAAGCAAACGATAAAATCTCCGGAAGATTTGTTCGTAACCGGAAAAACGCTATCTTTGCAGCGTTGAAAAAATAAGCGGAAGTAGCTCAGTTGGTAGAGCATCAGCTTCCCAAGCTGAGGGTCGCGAGTTCGAACCTCGTCTTCCGCTCCAGAGAGAGACAGATGCTTTTTATCGCATCTGTCTCTCTTTTTTGTATCCGGGTGAAAAAAAGTGCCGAGTCGGCCACGCGCTTTCCCGGCTGAAGGAAAACCCGACTACCTCTCCCCGAATCCCCCAAAAGAGGGATGTTTAACTCCTGATCTCCCCAGAAAAAGGGATCTATACCCAGCCGCGCATCCCCTAAATTTGTATCCCGAAGAGGAGAGGAAATCGTTATCTTTGCTCCTCGCTATCGACCCATATGGAAAACGAATCGATTTGTCGCCCCCTGTCGGAGCTCTCCACCTCCGAGAGCGGCGTCATCGTCAAAGTCCGCGGTCACGGCTCGTTCCGCAAGCGCATCGCCGAGATGGGCTTCGTGCGCGGCAAACGGGTGACCGTCATTAAGAATGCCCCGCTGATGGATCCCGTCGAATACGAGATCATGGGGTATCATATCGCCCTGCGCCGCAGCGAAGCCGAGCGAATCGAAATCTCGACCGCTCCCGACGCCTCGACCGCCTCCGCCAGCGGGACAGCCCTTGCTCAGGTCTTGCAGACCGACGAGATCGCCAACCGCTTCCTCCACGAAGCCGGACGAACCATCCAGGTCGCCCTGGTCGGCAATCCCAATTGCGGAAAAACCTCGCTTTTCAATCTCGCCAGCGGCTCGCACGAACGCGTCGGAAACTACAGCGGTGTGACCGTCGAAGCCAAAGAGGCGACCGCCCGGCAGGCCGGGTATACGCTCCGCCTGTCCGATCTGCCCGGAACCTACTCCATCACCGAATACACCCCCGAAGAGCTCTACGTGCGGCGGCATATTCTGGAGCAGATGCCCGACGTGGTGATCAACGTCGTCGACGCTTCGAATCTGGAGCGCAACCTCTTCCTGACCACCCAGCTGATCGACATGAACCTCAAGGTGGTGATCGCCCTGAACATGTACGACGAGCTGGAGCGGAGCGGAGCGCGGTTCGATTACGAGGCTTTGGGGCGGATGATCGGGATTCCGATCGTGCCCACCGTGGCGTCGAAAGGCGAGGGGATCGACGCCCTGTTCGACCGCGTCATCGCCGTTTTTGAGGACAACGAGCCGATGGTGCGTCACATCCATGTCCACTACGGCGAGGAGATCGAGTGCAGCATTCGGGCGCTTCAGAGCCTGATTTGGCAGAATTGCGACATCGTGGCGTGCTATTCGTCGCGTTACCTGGCTATCAAACTGTTGGAGGGCGATCGCGAGACCCTTTCCCTGCTGGACGGAGTGGCCAATTTCGACGAGATTCGTCAGGCGGTCGAGCGGGAAATGGCCCGTTTGGAGCGGCTCTACAACGATTCGGTCGAGACGGTGGTGGCCGATGCGCGGTACGGTTTTATCGCGGGGGCGCTGGAGGAGACTTTCGTGCCCGGGACGGGGGATAAAAACCGGAAGGCGACGCGGATCGACCGCATTATGACCCACCGTTTTTGGGGGTTTCCGATCTTTTTTCTGCTGATGTGGCTGATGTTCGAGGCGACGTTTACGCTGGGCGGCATTCCGGCCGGATGGATGGAGAGCGGGGTGGAGTGGCTCGGCGGCTGGGTCTCCGGCGCGATGGCCGAGGGGCCGCTGCGCGAGTTGCTGGTGGACGGGGTGATCGGCGGGGTGGGGGGCGTGATCGTCTTTTTGCCCAACATACTGATTCTCTTCTTCTTTATCTCGCTGATGGAGGATACGGGCTATATGGCTCGGACGGCTTTCCTGATGGATCGTTTCATGCACCGGATCGGGCTGCACGGCAAGTCGTTCATCCCGCTCCTGATGGGGTTCGGGTGCAACGTGCCGGCGATTATGGCTACGCGGACGCTGGAGAGTCGCAAAGACCGCATACTGACGATGCTGATTCTGCCGTTTATGTCGTGTTCGGCCCGGTTGCCGGTCTATGTGTTGCTGATTTCGGCTTTTTTCCCGACGGGGCAGGGGCTGGTGCTGATGTCGATCTATGTGATCGGGATCGGGGTGGCTGTTCTTTCGTCGGTGGTGCTCAAACGGTTGCTGTTCCATCGGGCCGAGGCGCCTTTCGTGATGGAGTTGCCGCCGTATCGGATTCCGACGGCGCGCAGTGTCGTGCGGCATATGTGGAATAAGGGGTCTCAGTATTTGCGAAAGATGGGGACGGTGATTCTGGTGGCTTCGGTGTTGATTTGGGCGTTGGGACACTATCCGAGGCCGACGGCGGAGCAGGAGGCGGCTCTTGCGCCGTCGGAGCTGGCGGAATGGCAGGCCGAACACTCCTATATCGGGCGGTTGGGGCATGTCGTGGAGCCGGCGATGCGGCCGTTGGGTTTCGACTGGAAGATCGGGGTAAGTCTGTTGAGCGGTCTGGCGGCGAAGGAGATTGTGGTGAGCACGATGGCGGTGTTGAACCGTCCGGCGGAGGTCGCGGTAACGGGTGGTGCGGCTGGCGGCGGCGAGGAGGTGTGGCGGGCGGAAGAGGCGGCTTTGGCGCAGGAGGCGGGCGAGGTGGATCGGCAGTTGGTGCGGAGTCTGCGGGCGCAGCGGCATACATCGGGGACTTTGGCGGGGCAGCCGGTCTATACGCCGCTGGTGGCTTATACGATGATGTTGTTCATCTTGTTGTATTTTCCTTGCGTGGCGGCGGTGGCGGCGATCCGAAAGGAGGCGGGCTGGCGGTGGGCGCTCTTTTCGGTGCTCTATACGACGGGGCTGGCGTGGGTGGTTTCGTGCGCGGTCTACCAGATCGGCTCACGCTTCTTTTAATTCATCGATTTTCTGTACTCCGTTTTTGGATACAGGAAGGTACTGTTCTCTTTGTTCACAAAGAGAACCAGAAAAACTTTAGAGCGCATCCCTGCGGGATGCTCTGGCCGTGTCTGCCCGGTAGGTTGGGCTGGGCTTTCTCGGCGGGGCGCTATAATGCGAGTATTACCCCAATGCGCCCGCGCCGGAAAACCACAGCCCAACGAAACAAGGCGGAGAGAACACGTGGTCGGCCCAACGGGACGACCTCTGCAAAAGTCTTTTGGGTACCTTTTCTTCAGAAAAGGTACGGTTCTATCCGGCACAAAGAACTGCGTGCGAGAAATCGATCAAATAATAGAATAGAGAGATGACCCAGGAGACGATAGTATGGATTGTGGTCGGAGTGTGCGCCGTGATAGGAGCCGTGTGGGCCGTGCGGAGAGTGCGAGGCAAAGCCACCCGCTGCGGTTGCGGTTGTGCCGGTTGTTCAGCCTCGGTCAAATCCTCGAAAAACAGTTGCGGCCGGCGTACCGACACCGACCGCATATAAAACCGTGGTGCGACCGAACCGTCGCAGCCCTTCTATCGAATTTTCAGCTTTTTGCCTAACGGCAGCGTCGCCTCCCGGTTCAGGTTGTTCAGCGCGCAAAGGTTGGATACCGTCGTGCCGAAACGCCGGGCAATCCCCCACAGCGTATCCCCCGACCGTACCGTATAAGTCGTCGTTGTCGAAGCGGCCGTCGCCGTTTTGCCGGTATGGCTCGATGTGCTGCTGCCTGCCGAACTCGTGTCCTCCCGATCCGTCGCCTGCGACGGAGCCAGACCGCTCGCCCGGTTCTGCGCCACGATGCGTCCGTTGGCCTGCTTCGTCACCGAGAGCACCCCGTTCTGCAACCGGTGGTTGTGGTAGTCGATCACCAGGGCCGGATTGATGTGCTGTCCCTGTACCCGCACCTCGAAATGGCAATGCTCCGTCGTTGCCCGTCCCGTCCGTCCGATCAGACCGATCGCGTCGCCCGCCCGTACCACATCGCCCACCCGCACCAGATTGCGTGTGTTGTGTGCATAGAGCGTCTCCAAACCATTCTTGTGCCGGATCACCACACAGTTGCCGTATCCGCTGTAGAGCTTCGACATGCGCACCGTTCCGGCGAACGCCGCCCGTACCGTGTCGTTTTTCACCCCTTTGATATCGACCCCCGTGTGCACGCCCCGTCCCCGCGGCCCGTATCCCGACAGGAACCGGCCCCGATAAGGGTAACAGAACCGTTGTTCGTTGAGTACCACGATAAAACGGTTGTTGCCCTTGCCGAACGGATCGTAATACGAGAATTTGACGTGTTCCGTTTCGTTCGGTTGGAACTGGTGCACCGGCGGAGCGGTCGCCGTGACCGTCCCTTCCGCCGCCGCTTCGTCTACGACCGTATTTTCCTCCTTCGGCGTGTTGATGAACGTCGGTACCGGTTTGTCCCGCACCGTCGCGTCCGGCATGGTCAGCGCACGCGCCAAAGCCGAAAGCTCCGAATCCTCCGAATTTTGCGCGGCGTCTTGCGGAGCGCTCGTCTGTAAAGTCTGTTCCGTCTGCGACTCTGCGGCATTCTCCTGTGCGGCAGGTTCTTCCGGAGTCGTATGCTCGTCGTCCGTTTCCGTGTCCGTCGTCGGTTGAGCTCGTCGCTGCGTATTCGCCGCCATCATCGCCCGTTGCTGTTCCGCCTTGGCCGCTTCCGCCGCTTTGGCCTGTGCCTGACGCTCGGCCAGCAGGCGCCGGGCCTCCGCCTTGCGCCGTTTGTCCAATGCTCGCTGCTCTTTGGCGGTCAAAGTCGGCGTCACCTCCGACACTTGCGTCACCGATCCCGACACCTGTTGTTGCCGAGGCGGACGAACGGTCGTCTGAGATGCCGTCGCAGTTTGAACCGGAGTTTGTGCGGGTTGCTGCGCCGCAGCTTCGGGAGCGGGTTGCGGGGCTTCCTCCGGCTTAGGTGCTGGCGGCGGAGTCGGTTCCGGCGAAGCCGCCCGGCGGGTGACGAATGAAATATTTTTTATCTGAGCCGCCGATGCTTCGGTGGCTTTCGGAATCCCCAATCCGCCCCGCACCGGCCTCACCGGTTCGTTGTTCTGCTCTGCTGCAGCTCGTTCCTCCTGAGCCCTCAGGCGGGCCTCTTGTCGCAGCTGACTTCGTGTCCGTTTAGGTACGGGTACCGACGGCGTTGCCGACGGTGCCGGCTGGGTCACGTAGCTCCGCGGGGCGATCACCTCGGCCTGCGACCGGGCGAGTGTCCCTTCGTTGTTGCTGCGCGGCCCCCGGGTGTATTCCTGTTTCGGGATACGGCTCGGGGTGGGCGCTTCGCTGCGGGTCTCGGTCATCAGCCGCTCGCTGCGCACGACGGTCGATTGCGAGTAGTTGTCGAACGAGCGTGTCAGGAGTCCGGTGGTCGCCACCGGAGCCAGCTTCGGGGCGCAACCTGCCGTCCCCAGCCATACGGCTCCGATCAGCCAGTATGCCAGCCGAATTCCTTTCGAATTTCTATGAGAAAATCTTTCCACGTTGCAAAGATAGTGAAACCCGGGTGTAATCGGTTGTCGGTACTTCGTTTTATCCGTTCTCGACGCGGGCTGTAAAATCCCTATCTTGACGATCCGATGTCCAAAAAATAGACATTTTTGTTTTGCTCTGTTTTGGCAAAATATTTATTTTCAGGCGAGTATGGATAATGGTACACCTGTTGAGAGACTCCGCATCGGGCGGAAATAGAACAAACGTCGGACGACCGGTCGTTTTACGAAACGATGAGCCGAGTGGTGGGGGAGTTGCGAAACGCGGACGCAACCGGATATCGAACTGAGGGGAGACGACCCGGCGGAGACGGCAGAGCGCCTGATAGACCGAATCATTCGAACCGAGGGGAGGAGTAAACCCGAAAATCGCTAACTTTGTCTTCGTAAATGCCGACAACGGCGGATCGTGAAACGAATAAAACGCACAAACAGTTATGAGTGAATCTATTAAGTGTCTGATTGTCGGCAGCGGGCCGGCGGGCTATACGGCGGCGATCTATGCGGCCCGGGCGAATCTCGCGCCGGTGGTTTACGAGGGGATCGAACCGGGAGGACAGCTGACGACGACGACCGAAATCGAGAATTTTCCGGGCTATCCGGAGGGGATTTCCGGAACGGCGATGATGGAAGACCTCAAGAAACAGGCCGAACGCTTCGGGACGCAGGTGCGGTTCGGGGTGGTGACGAAGCTCGACCTGAGCGCGCGCCCGTTCGCGGTGGAGATCGACGGCGGAACGACGGCGCTGCGGGCCGAAACGGTCATTATCGCGACGGGGGCGTCGGCGAAGTACCTCGGGCTGCCGTCGGAACAGAAGTTCCGGGGGATGGGGGTCTCGGCGTGCGCGACGTGTGACGGGTTTTTCTACCGCAAAAAGGATGTGGCGGTGATCGGCGGGGGAGACACGGCGTGCGAGGAGGCGACTTACCTGGCGTCGCTGTGCCGGCAGGTCTATCTGGTGGTGCGCAAGAATTATCTCCGGGCGTCGAAGGCGATGCAGGAACGGGTCTTCACGACGCCGAACATCGAGGTGATCTTCGAACACAACATGCGCGAGGTGCTGGGCGACGAGAACGGGGTGACGGGGATGTTGCTGGAGTCGACGGCGGGGGCGGAACGGAGGGTCGATGTGGACGGTATATTTCTGGCGATCGGCCACCATCCGAATACGGAGCTGGTGGCGGGGCAACTCGAACTGGACGAACAGGGATACATCATCACGCATCACGGGCAGACGAATGTGGCGGGTGTTTTTGCGGCGGGGGATGTGCAGGATCCGCGCTATCGGCAGGCGATCACGGCGGCGGGGTCGGGCTGTATGGCGGCGCTGGAGTGCGAACGCTTCCTCGCGGAACATACATTGTAATTTTAATCGTTCGTTTACTGTGTCTACCCGGCTGGAACCGTACCTTTTCTGAAGAAAAGGTACCCAAAAGACTTTTGCAGCGGTCGTCCCGTTGGGCCGACCACGGGTTATCTCCGCCTTGTTTCGTTGGGCTGTGGTTTTCCGGCGCGGGCGCCTTGGGGTAATACTCGCATTATAGCGCCCCGCCGAGAAAACACAGCCCAACCAATTGGGTAGACACGGCCAGAGCATCCCGCAGGGATGCGCTCTGAAGTTTTTTTGGTTCTTTTTGTTCACAAAAAGAACAGTTCCCTCCAGGTAAGGTGCAACTAAACGAATGAATATAAAGAACAGATTAATATGTCGAAATTGATGGATCCCATAGTGGGTCAGTTGATGGGATTGCGTTATAAATCCCATCCATGGCACGGCGTGAATATCGGCGACGAAGCACCCGATAAGGTGACCTGTTTTATCGAGATCGTTTCGACCGACACCGTCAAGTACGAAGTCGATAAGGAATCCGGTTACCTTTTTATCGACCGGCCCCAGAAATATTCCAATACCGTCCCCGCCCTGTATGGTTTTCTGCCCCAGAGCTATAGCGGCGAGCTCGTGGCCCAGCTCAGCAACGAAGCCTTGCAGCGTACCGACATCCACGGCGACGGCGACCCGGTGGACGTGTGCGTGCTGACCGAGAAGACCATTACGCACGGCGATATCCTCGTCCACGCCAAGCCGGTGGGCGGCATTCGGATGATCGACCACGACGAGGCCGACGACAAGATTATCGCCGTGTTGAAGCACGATGCCGTTTACGGCAATGTCGACGACGTGTCGCAACTGCCGCCGTTGGTGGTGGAGCGTCTGCGGCACTACTTCCTGACCTATAAGGACTTGCCGGGTGCTAAGCGGAACGTCGAGATCACCCACATTTATGGCGCCGACGAGGCCAAAGAGGTGATTCGGCGATCGATGGAAGACTATCACAACCGTTTCCACAACCTGGAGGCGCTGCTCAAGTTGTAACCTCGAGTCAGATGAAGCAGGCGCTGGAAGTGACGGGTGATGATATGCAGGAATTGCAGGGAGAAAAGCTGAGCCCGATAGAAAAACGGAACATTCTTGTCAAACAAGTAATCAAACCATTATTTAAGAAATATGGTTTTTCCGCGAAAGGGTCGAACTGGTATCGCGAGATCGAAGATGCGTATATCATCGTTCACCTGATGAATTCGCAGTTTAACGATGCCCGACTCGGCGTGCGCTTTCGCTTTCACATCAGCGCTTCAAAAAAAGACGAGATACGGGATACATTATCTAATCAGTGGATCCATAACTCGTTTCATAATGAGTTGTTGCAGTTCGCTTTTTTGCCCTACGGCGGGATGATGTCGCCGTTCTATGCCGGTGATATGTATCGAATCGACGGTTATGGCAAGGACACGCCGGTAGAGGGGATTTGCAAACGGATCGGCGAAGATTTTGAGCAATATATCTTGCCGGAGCTATGCGCGATACAGTCGTATGAGGATTTTATGGAAATGCGCGGCCGAAAAAAGAAACGGTATGAAGAGAAAGAGATAAAAGTGTTTCAGTACTATTATGCCGTACAGACGGCCGGTGTGACCAGGTGGTGTGGAGATCCCTCCCGCCCTTTTAGGGAGATGATGGATTTGAGGAAAAAGTTAGGCCTGAGTGCGGAAGATATTTTGTCGCACCTCGAATGGCTCGACATATGCCGGGAAAACTCTTATTATCCGGACTTTGATGCGAGAGGATTAGTCGAAGAATTGGCTCGACAGGCCTCGAAGGAAGAGGCGGGTTTTTTCGTATAGAAAACCCCGGCACATTTATTTCTGGAGTTCCGGTAACTCGAATCTCACGAGAGACCCCTCCGACGAATTGTGCCCGATAATTGCTATGCTTTTCGTCGAATTATTCTCCGTATATTTGTAGAACTCAAAAACGAACGAAACGATGAAAAAAGGACATTGGATATTGATTATCGTGCTGGGGGCGATCGTGGTGATAGCGGCCGGTATTTACAGCTGGGTCAAAGGGAATTACAACGGGTTGGTGGAACGCAGCCAGGAGGTGGCGGCACAGTGGGCCAACGTGGAGAACCAATACCAGCGCCGGGCCGACCTGATTCCGAATCTGGTGGCTACGGTCAAGGGATATGCCACCCACGAAAAGGCGACGCTCGAAGGGGTGATCGATGCGCGAGCCCGGGCTACGCAGGTGCGGATCGACTTCAACGACTTGAACGAGGAGACCTTGGCCAAATATGCGCAGGTGCAGGGGGAGTTGTCTTCGGCGTTGAGCCGGCTGATGGCGGTTTCGGAGGCCTATCCCGACCTCAAGGCGAACCGGAATTTCACCGATTTGCAGACCCAGCTGGAGGGGACGGAGAACCGGATTGCGACCGAACGCAGGCGGTATAACGATGCGGTGCAGGCGTATAACGTTTATGTACAGCAGTTTCCGCGCAATCTGATCGCTGGGATGTTCGGTTTTACGCCGAAAACTTTCTTCGCGGCGGAAGCGGGGGCGGAGAAGGCTCCGAAAGTGGAATTTTAATCGACTCCCCGGAGGATGTGTAGTATGACGGGCGGTCGGATAAAGCGTTGGGGGCTGGCGCTGGCGGGTGTTTTTCTGCTGGCAGCGGGCGGTGTGCGCGGACAGGCGATTCCGAAACCGATGTCGCCGCCGCGGCTGGTGAACGACTATGCCCACCTCTTTTCGCCGGAGCAGCAGCGCGTGCTGGAGGATAGCCTGGTGGCTTTCGATGCGGCGACTTCGACGCAGATCGCGGTCGTGACGGTCACCGACCTCGACGGTTATCCGGCGGCGGAGTATGCCACGCGGATTCTGGAACAGTGGGGTGTCGGCTCCCGCGAGCACGACAACGGGGTGGTGCTGTTGGTCAAGCCGCGGAACCGGTACGGGCGGGGCGATGTGTTTATTGCGGTGGGGTACGGACTGGAGGGGGCGTTGCCGGATATCACGGCGGGGCGGATTATCGATGACGAGATGATTCCGTATTTGCAGTTCGATCCGCCGAATTATTACGCTGCGGTGGCGGCGGGTACGGCGGCGATTCGGGCGGCGGTGCGCGGAGAATACACGGCACGGCAGGTGGAACGGGAGCCGGGGTTTTGGGACGGGGCGACGTGGATACTGACAGCGGGGGTGGTGTTTTGGATAGTGATTCTGCTGATCCGTTCCTATAAAAAAGGAGGGTCGGATGATGACGATTCGAATACAGGAGGACGGGGTGGAAATGGTGGCCGGCGAGTTTATCGGGGCAGGCCGATGATGTTTCCTCCGATCTTTGGCCGTGGCTTCGGTGGGGGATCGGGAGGCTTCGGCGGTTTCGGGGGCGGACGAACGGGCGGCGGCGGGGCCGGGCGCTCATTTTAATCGTTCGATTATCGTTTTTTGCCCTGTATAGAACTGTTCTTTTTGTGAACAAAAAGAACCAAAAAAACTTTAGAGCGCATCCCTGCGGGATGCTCTGGCCGTGTCTGCCCGATTGGTTGGGCTGGATTTTCTGGTGTGGCGCGCTATTATGTGGCGAACTATCTTTAAGCGCGCCCACCGGAAAAATCCCAGCCCAACGAAACAAGGCGGAGAGAACACGTGGTCGGCCCAACGGGACGACCTCTGCAAAAGTCTTTTGGGTGCCTTTTCTTCAGAACCGAGTAGCGTACCGAGAGCAGAGACCGCTTGCGGGATTTGCCGAGGTAGCACGAGGAAGACGAAGTCAAAAGGTACGGTTCCGTCCAGCACAAAGCACAGATAAACGAAGAATTAAAAATAGAGGAGAGTTATGCTTTATCCGTTGAAATTCAAGCCCATTTACAAAGAGCGTATTTGGGGCGGTCGGAAGATCGAGACCGCATTCGGCAAGCAACTTCCCGCCGGAGAGAAAATCGGCGAGAGTTGGGAACTTTCCGGCGTAGACGGTGATATATCCGTCGTAGCCAATGGTCAGCTCAAAGGGAATAACTTGCAGGAGCTCACCGAAATCTATATGGGAGATTTGGTCGGCGACAAAGTATTCGAACGGTACGGTGAGGAATTTCCGCTGCTGATCAAACTGATCGACGCCGACGACAACCTCTCGATTCAGGTGCATCCGGACGACGAACTGGCCGCCGAGCGGCACCAGTCGTTCGGGAAGACCGAGATGTGGTACGTGGTGGGGCATGAAGCCGGAGCGCAGCTTTATTTGGGATTCAACCAGCCGGTCGATCGGGCGAAATACCTCAAATATCTGAACGCCGGGCGGCTGGCCGAGCTGCTGACCGCTTACAAAGTCGAAGACGGCGATTCGTATTTTATTCCGGCCGGCACGATTCATGCCATCGGGAAAGGGCTGTTGATCGCTGAAATTCAGCAGACTTCGGATATTACCTATCGGGTTTTCGACTGGAACCGCGTCGATCCGAAGACCGGAAAGGGGCGAGAACTGCACACCGAACTGGCTTTGGACGCGATCGAATATAAATCCCGGTCGGATTATAAGACCGTGGCCGCTCCGCAGGTGAATGCGCCGGTGACCCTCGAAAAATGTCCCTATTTTCAGACCAGCTCGTTGATCATTTCGGGTGAAGCGGTGCGGGATTACGCCGCATTGGACTCGTTCGTGATCTACATTTGCCTCGAAGGGCAGTTGGAGATGGCCTACGACGGCGGAACGGAGACGATCGCTAAGGGCGAGACAGTGCTTGTGCCGGCCGAATTGAACGAGATCGTGTTGCGGGGGAGCGGGAAGTTGCTGGAGGTCTATATTCCGTAGGCGATGGGCCGGGAAGGCTGCTTTTTTTCTGCGGAATCTTGGAAATCCCCCAAAGAAACCCTACCTTTGCCCCGCTTCTAATTAATAGACCGTATAATTACATGAGCAACTACATCGACACCCAGAAGAAACAGGAACTGTTTCAGAACTACGGGAAATCGGCTACCGACACCGGTTCGCCGGAGAGCCAGATCGCGCTTTTCTCCTTCCGGATCGCGCACCTGACCGAACACCTCAAACAACACAAACACGACTACAACACCCAGCGGTCGCTGCTGAAACTCGTCGGGAAACGGCGCAGCATGCTCGACTACCTGATGAAAAACGACATCGAACGCTATCGGGCCATTGTCAAGGCGCTCGGGCTGCGTAAGTAATTCGGGCCATTCCGGCGCAAGTCGTATTTTTGTTATAAAACAAGGCGGTTTCTTTGCCCTCGGCAGAGAAACCGCCTGTTTTTTTACGAATCACCCCCTCGCTATATTTGCAGGGGGCGTTTTTTTTGTAACTTAGTCCCCGAATTTTCAAGGAAAAAACCATGTATTACAACGCAACCAAAAAGAATATCGAGCTGAGCGGCGGCCGGACGATCGAAATCGAAACCGGCAAACTCGCCAAACAGGCCGATGGAGCCGTGGTCGTGCGGCAGGGCGATACCATGCTGCTCGCGACCGTCGTGGCGGCGAAGGATGCCAAAGAAGACGTCGACTTCATGCCGCTTTCGGTCGAGTATAAAGAGAAATATGCCGCCAACGGGCGTTTTCCGGGCGGTTTCCTGAAGCGCGAGGCACGGCCGTCGGATTACGAAATCCTCGTTTCGCGCTTGATCGACCGGGCTTTGAGACCGCTCTTTCCCAGCGACTACCACGCCGAAGTATTTGTGACCGTCACCTTGCTCTCGGCCGATCCGGACATTCAGCCGGATGCACTGGCCGGGTTGGCCGCTTCGTCGGCGCTGGCCGTTTCGACCATTCCGTTCGGCGGGCCGATCTCGGAGGTGCGCGTGGCGCGGATCGGCGGCGAATTCGTCATCAATCCGACCTTCTCGCAGATGGAAGGCGGGGCGTGCGACCTCGATATCATGGTGGCGGCGACCTACGAAAACATCATGATGGTCGAAGGCGAAATGAAAGAGGTCTCGGAGGCTGTGATGCTCGACGCCATCAAGTTCGCCCACGCCGAAATCAAGAAACAGTGTCAGGCGCAGTTCGAACTGATGCGCGAGGTGGGGAAGACCGAAAAACGCACCTACTGCCACGAACAGAACGACGCGGCCTTGCGGGATGCCGTGGCGGCGGCTACCTATGACAAGGTGTACGAAGTGGCCAAGAGTCAGTTGCCCAAGCACGAACGCAGCGATAAATTCGACGAAGTTTTGACCCGATACCTCGCCGATTTCGCCGCACAGTACGGCGAAGAGGAGCTGGCGGCCAAGGAGAGCATGATTCGGCGGTACTTCCACGATTATGCCTTGAAACCGGCCATGCGGAACATGATTCTCAACGACGGGATCCGGCTCGACGGGCGGAAAACCACCGAAATCCGGCCGATCTGGTGCGAAGTGGGCTATCTGCCGGCGCCGCACGGCTCGGCGATCTTTACGCGGGGCGAGACCCAGTCGCTGACCACCGTGACGCTCGGGACGAAACTCGACGAAAAGGTGATCGACGACGTGTTGCGCGAGGGAACCGAACGGTTCGTGCTGCACTACAACTTCCCGCCGTTCTCGACGGGCGAGGCGCGGCCGGCCAGAGGGCTGTCGCGGCGCGAAATCGGACACGGTAACCTGGCTTTCCGGGCCTTGAAACCGATGATTCCGGACGAGGGGGATTGCCCGTATGCGATTCGCGTGGTTTCCGATATTCTGGAATCGAACGGTTCGTCGTCCATGGCGACGGTTTGCGCCGGGACGCTGGCGTTGATGGACGCCGGGGTGAAGATCAAAAAACCGGTTTCTGGGATTGCCATGGGGCTGATTGCCGAAGGGGATCGGGTAGCGGTGCTGTCGGATATCCTGGGCGACGAGGATCACCTCGGGGACATGGACTTTAAGGTGACCGGGACCGCGGACGGGATTACCGCCACGCAGATGGACATCAAGGTGGACGGCCTCTCTTATGACGTGCTGGCGGCGGCGTTGGAACAGGCGCGTCAGGGGCGTATGCACATCCTCGGAAAGATTACGGACACCATTGCGGCGCCGCGCGAAGACTATAAACCGCATGTGCCGCGGATGGTACAGATCACCATTCCGAAGGAATTCATCGGTGCGGTGATCGGGCCGGGCGGCAAGGTGATCCAGGAGATGCAGAAGGAGACGGGGACTACGATCACGATCACTGAAGAGGGCGAGATCGGCAAGGTCGACGTCTTCGGCGCGAATAAAGAGGGGGTCGATGCGGCCATTGCCAAGATCAAAGGGATGACGGCGGTGCCGGAGGTCGGGACGATCTACCACGGGAAGGTGAAATCGGTGGTGGCGTTCGGCGCGTTCATCGAAATCCTGCCGGGGAAAGACGGCTTGCTGCACATCTCGGAAATCGACCATCGGCGGTTTGAAACCATGGAAGAGACGGGAATCAAGGAGGGTGATATGATGGATGTGAAACTCATCGCGGTAGATCCGAAGACGGGCAAACTGAAACTTTCGCGTAAGGTGCTGATTGAAAGGCCGCAATAATTTTTTACGGCGGCTACGTATTTTTTCGAGTCGGTGCGCCTGTTTTGGAACGGAATTTGTAAATATTCCGAACCGAAAGGAAAAATAACCGATGCCTTTTATACTTGTTCTTTGGCTACGGGAGGGTACTGTTCTCTTTGTGAACAAAGAGAACCAGAAAAACTTCAGAGCGCATCCCTGCGGGATGCTCTGGCCGTGTCTGCCCGATTGGGTTGGGCTGGATTTTCGGCGGGCGCGCTAATAATGGGCAAGAACCCCACGCGCGCCTCGCCTGAAAATCCCAGCCCAACGAACAAGGCGGAGAGAACCCGTGGTCGGCCCAACGGGACGACCTCTGCAAAAGTTCTTTGGGTACCTTTCTTGAAAGAAAGGTGCGGTTCCAGCCGGGGCAAAAAAGAGTATGAAAAAGAGATTGAAATTTTGTTTATCCTAAAACAAAATCAGGAACAAATACGTACCTTTGTCCATTGCAAGTAAAGCGAAGGAAAAAAGACCGAAAAACCAATTAATAAATAAACAATTCACTGATTATGAGAAAAGTTTTAAACCTCAGCCTTGCAGTTATCGCTGCGTCGGCTCTTCTCACCAGCTGTAATTGCTTCAGCAAAATGATGAAGAAGACCGCACAGGGCACCACGGCGACCTGTGCGCCGGAACTCGTTACCCTGAAAGGGGACAACGCGGTGACCACCATTACCGTGAACATTCCGGCCAAAGCATTCCACAAATACGGCGTGCTGAAAGTGACCCCGGTGATCGTATCGTTGATCGACGGTACCGAATATGCCGGCGAACCGCGCTTCTTCCAGGGCGAAAAAGTACAGGACAACTACACCGTCGTTCCCTTCTCGGGCGGTACGGTGACCATGGACGTGGCTATTCCTTACAACCCGTCGATGCGCCTCTCGCAGCTCGTGCTGAAAGCTGAAGCGAAATGCTTGAAACGCGGGAACAAGATCAAAAACTTTACCCCGTATGAAACCCCGATCTACGTGACCAACGGGGTGAGCTCCTTGCAGCTGATGGCCGACAACTATGCGAAAGTGGCTATCGCTCCGGACGCATTCCAGCGCGTGACCAACATCTCGGAAACCGCGAAGATCATGTTTACGATCAACCAGTCGAACGTCCGCTCCAGCCAGCTGAGCAAAGAAGACATCAAAGCGCTGGAAGACTTCATCATCGCCAACAGCGGTGACGCGAAGAAGAAAGTAGGCGATGTCTACACCCAGGCTTACGCTTCGCCGGACGGCCCGTTGGCCCTCAACGACAGACTGTCGAAAGACCGCGGTACCTCGACTCACAAAGCGATGAGCCAGAAGTTCAAAAAAGACAAAGTTCCGGCTAACACCAAATTCGACATCAACGCGATGGGCGAAGACTGGGAAGGCTTCAAAGAACTGGTCGAAAAATCCGATATCCCGGACAAAGCGCTGATTCTCCAGGTGCTCGCTATGCAGAAAGACCCGCAGGTGCGCGACCGCGAAATCAAAAACATGAGCGCTGCCTTCAAAGTGCTGGCTGAAAAAATCCTCCCGGAACTCCGTCGTTCGAAAATGACCGTCAACGTTCAGGTGGAAGGCTTGACCGACGCCGAACTCAAAGAAGCTGTCGCTACCGACATCAACAAACTCAACGTCGAAGAGATGCTCTTCGCAGCTACCCTCTACAACGACAACGCTACCAAAGCGAAAATCTACAAAGCCGCTGCTGAAAAGTACAACTGCTACCGCGGGTACAACAACCTCGGCGTCGTATTGGCAAACCAGGGCGACTACGCTGCTGCAAAGGCCATGTTCCTGAAAGCCGCTTCGCTCAACAGCACCGACCCGTACGTGATCAACAACCTCGGCGTGGTTGCCTTGGCTGAAGGCAAGAAAGCAGACGCTGCCAAATTCTTCGCAGCATCTTCGATTCCGGAAGCTAAATACAACCAGGGCCTCGTAGAACTCGCTAACGGGAACTACGCAGCTGCCGCTCGCACCCTCGATGGGTACAACCAGGCACTCGCTGAACTCCTCAACGGCAACGTGGCTAAAGCAAAACAACAGCTGGCAGGGATGAACACCTGGCGTGCTAACTACGTGAAAGCAGTGATCGCTGCTCGCGAAGGCGATGCAAACGCGCTGGTTTCCAATCTGAAAGCTGCCATCGCTCAGAACCCGGAAGCTGCTGAACTCGCTGCTACGGACGTGAATTTCTACAACTACTTCGAACACGCTCAGTTTGTAGAAATCGTGAAAGTCAAAGTGAAAATGAAAAACTAAGGACTTTCCTTTAAAATTCGGGGCACCCCGGTTCTCTCATCCGAGAGGGCCGGGGTGCCTCTCTTTTTTCTCGCCCCCTCGATGACGGAAAAATGCGGATAAGTATTTGCACGTACCGTCCGAAGCCGCGGAATCGTTATCTTTGCATCCGAAAATGGCGGAACAGAACAAAATATCCATCAAAAACAAACGGGCCTCCTTCGACTACGAAATCCTCGAAGAGTGGGTGGCCGGTATCGTGCTGACCGGAACCGAAATCAAATCGATCCGAATGAGCAAAGCCAGTCTCGTCGACTGCTTCTGCTATCTGCACAACGGTGAATTGTTCGTGCGCGGCATGAACATCGCCGAATATCACTGGGGAACGTACAACAATCACCAACCGAAACGCGATCGCAAACTCCTACTCAATCGGAAAGAGTTGAGAAAGATAGACCGGGCGTTGCAGGACAAGGGTTTGACGGTGGTCGGGATCAGGCTGTTCGTCAACGAGCGCGGTTTGGCGAAGCTGGTGATCGGCTTGGGACGGGGACGCAAAAAATACGATAAACGGGAGCATCTCAAGGAAAAGGATGCGAAGCGGGATATGGATCGCGCTATGAAACGCTAATTGAACCGTTTGTTTACCGTGTCTACCCGGATAGAACCGTACCTTTTCTGAAGAAAAGGTACCCAAAAGACTTTTGCAGAGGTCGTCCCGGTGGGCCGACCACGGGTTCTTTCCGCCTTGTTTCGTTGGGCTGGGTTTTCGGCGAGCGCGCTTTAGGTATTATGCCCATTATTAGCGCGCCGCGCCTGAAAATCCCAGCCCAACCTACCGGACAGACACGGCCAGAGCATCCCGCAGGGATGCGCTCTGAAGTTTTTTTGGTTCTTTTTGTTCACAAAAAGAACAGTACCATACAGGGCAAAGACAGATAACGAACGATACAATAGAGAATATATGCGACAGATACTGAATCAATTTAAGACCGAAGACTGGCTTGCCGTAGGCGCCGGATTGTTGATTATGCTGTTGGCCATCGCGATGCCTGGACAGATGCCCGTGATGCCCAAGAGTTTGGCGAGCTGGGGAGCCTGGCAGAACATCGCTCTGCTGATCGCAGGGCTGTTCGTGATCGTTTATGGCGCCGGCAAGATGCTCGGACGCTCCACGCGAGGGATACTGCCCTCGTTGCTCGTGATCTTCGGGATCGCTTTGGCCGCGCAGTACGTCGCCGGGTTGCCCGCCGTGAAGAATTCCACCGGGCTGGAGAGCGTCTTTTTCGCCGTGGCATTCGGGCTGTTGATCAGCAATACCGTCGGCGTGCCGGATTGGATGCGGCCGGCGTTGCAGAGCGAGTTTTACGTCAAAATTGGGCTGGTGCTCTTGGGAACCACCGTTATTTTCGGCGAGATTATGCAGGCCGGGGCCTTGGGGCTGATTCAGGCATTGGTGGTCGTGCTATGCGTCTGGAACTTCGGCTACTGGGTGGCCCGGAAACTCGGCGTGGATCGCGAGATGTCTACCATGCTGGCCAGTGCCGTGTCGATTTGCGGTGTTTCGGCTGCGATCGCCACTTGCGGGGCCATTAAGGGGGATAGCAAAAAGCTGTCGTATGTGATTTCGCTGGTTTTGGTGGTTGCCATTCCGATGATGTACGGGATGCCTTATCTGGCCATGTGGATGGGGCTGTCGCCCGAAGTGGCGGGGGCCTGGATGGGCGGGACGATTGATACGACCGGGGCCGTGGTGGCTTCCGGAGCGGTGCTGGGCGAAACGGCCGAGCAGTATAGCGTGATTGTCAAATTCTCGCAGAATGTCTTGCTGGGGCTGGCGGCTTTTGCGATTTCGATCTACTGGTCGTATGCCGGTAAGGATCACCGCGAGAAACCGACCGCAGGGGTGCTGTGGGAACGTTTCCCGAAATTCGTGTTGGGTTTCGTGCTGGCGTCGCTCGTTTTCAGCTTCGCGATGCCGGTCGAGACGGCACATCGGATCGGAGGGGTGACCAAGAACTTGCAGGGCTTTTTCTTTGCCGTCGCCTTCGTTTGCATCGGTCTGGAGACCCGGTTCAAGGATATTTTCAACAAAGATTTCAAGAAACCGCTGTGGGGCTTCCTGATCGCTCAGGGATTCAACATCGTATTGACCTTGATCGTGGCTTACCTCTTGTTCTCGCATATCGGCGATTAGCCGGATGCGGATTTCTATCTGAAAAACGGGGGCGCTTCTTTTCGAAAAGAAGCGCCCCGTTCTCATTGGGTTGCAAAACCTCCGGCTATTTCTTCGCCTTTTGCGGCACGATCACCGGTAAGGCTCCCGGCAGGCATTCGATGTCGAGCGGAAAATCGGGCCCCTTTTCGCCGTCGATGTCCGACGTGACGTGTTCGTTTTCAATGTGCAGTTTGCGGGTCTGGAAGTAGACGATGTCGCTCGGATAGGCCGCCCCCTTCCGCTTCATCAGGAAATGGAAGACGTTTTTGACGCTCTCCACGATGTTTTCGCCCCGGATGATCAGGATGTCGAACAGCCCGTCCGTCGCGCTGGAGTGGCTGGCGAGTTTCAGGTTCCCGGCCGTCTGGCCGTTGAAGACCAGCAGCAGCAGGCAGCTCCCGCGGAAGGTCAGTTCGTCGGCTTCGACCGTGATGTTCATTTTGCGGAACGAAGGCAGTTCGCCGATGCTGCTGACGTAGTAGGCCAGTTTGCCGAAGACGTTTTTGAGGGCGGTCGGCGTTTTGTGCGACACTTCGGTGAAGAGACCGCTGCTCAGGACGTTGATGAAGTAGCGGTCGTTCACGCGTCCCATGTCGAGTCGTTCGGTCTTCCCGTTCAAAATAGCCTGGCACGCGTCGTCGAGGTTTTCGGGCATGCCGATCAGGTGGCTGAAGTCGTTGGCCGTACCGGTCGGCAGGATGGCGATCGGGATCGTGATACCCCGGTGGGTCAGGTAGTTGACCAGCCGGTTGATGGTGCCGTCGCCGCCGGCCACCAGGAGGTGTTCGGGGCGCAATTCGCCGATCAGCGTGCCGAGGTCGGAGAGACCTTTCTCCCGCGTGATGCGGAAAAGGGTCAGCACATAGCCGGCCTGCTGGTAATGCCGGGCGATCTGATCCAGCTGGGCGACGATCTGCGCTTCGCCCGAGATCGGGTTATAGAGGAAGAGTATATTTTTCATAAGGTGGATAACGCTTTGACAGAGGAGAGGCGCGGACTATCGGGTCACTCGTTTTTCGATGTTCGGCGTCATGTAGACCCCCATCGAGCCGTCCGACCGGCCGTAAATCAAGTAGCCTTCCAGTTCGCGATGCCGCGCCAGCAGCTTCTTGCTCTCCTCCAGCCCCAGCACCATACAGGCCGTCGCATAGCCGTCCGCGATGGCCGAGGTCGGCGCGATGATGGTCGCCGACAGCAGGTTGTGCACTGTCGGCCGCAGGGTCTGCGGGTCGATCGTGTGGGTCACTTTGTTGCCGTTCTCGTCGAAGGCGAATTTGCGGTAGTTGCCCGAGGTCACCAGCCCGGCGTCCGTGAGCCGCAGGATGGTTTGCAAGTCTTCGCCCGGCACCATGTTGCCCTCCACCGGCCGGTCGATCCCGATGCGCCAATCCCCGCCGCGCGGGCTCTCGCCGCGGCAGAGGATTTCGCCGCCGATCTCCACCATGTAGTCCCGGATGCCGAGCGAGTCGAAGAGTTCGCCCACCAAGTCCGACGAATAGCCCTGCGCAATCGCGTTGAAGTCCAGGGCCAGTCGCGGGTCGGTCTTCACGAGGCGCCCCTCCTCGATCTTCACCTTGCCGTAGCCGGTGAAGACCCGGATCGAGTCGATCTCCCGTTGCGACAGCAGGTGCGGGGTCTCCTCCGTCCCGATGCGGTAGGCGGCGATCAGCGGACGCAGCGTCACGTCGAAAGCCCCCCGGGTGTCGTCGCTGATCCGGCGGGCGATGGCGAGGCACTCCGCGATCCAGCGGTCCGGCCGGGCCGAGGTGTCGTTCTCGTTGAGCCGCGTCAGCAGCGAGCTCGGGTTGTAGACCGACATCGAGTTGTCGAAATCCTCCAATAGCTCTTCGATGTTCGACCGCAGGTCGCGGCCTTGCGGATCGTGGTAGACGATATGATAAGTGCTTCCCTGAGTAAAGCCGTCTACTGTCGTATAGGACGTTTTCGGCGCACAGGAGAGGAGGCCCAGTGTCGCCCATGCGCCGAGGAGTGTCAGGCTGGTCGTCGTTTTCATAGGTTAGCGGGATTTGCGTTTCAGAATTTTCTCCACCGCGCGGTGGTAAGCCCGTGCATAGGCCTCCATGCCGTAGTCCGACGGGTGGATGTAGTCCACCATCCCGTCCGCCGGCATCCGAAGGTCGCGGCGCGAGAGGTAGTACAGCCCGTCGATCCCCTCCCTGCGCAGGTCGGCGAAAGCGCGCCGCTGCGCCCGATCCGCCCGCTCGTCGTCTGCGCGTTTCGCGGCGTTGGTCTGTCGGTTGGCATAACCCGGGTGTTCGACGAGCAGAATCGGCACCTCCGGCCGTGCCTGCCGGAACTGCCGCACGGCGTTCGTCACCAAGGTGTAGATGCTATCCTCCGGCACATACATGTTTGGCATGCAGTCCACCACGTACAACGCCGCCGGAACCGAAGCCACGTAGTCGATCACCGCCGGTTCGAGTTTTCCGTTCCCCGAAAAACCGAGGTTCACCACCGGCCGCCCCGTCATCCTGTGCAGCAGGTTCGTCCAGGCCATCCCCGGCCGCGACGCGCAAGCTCCCTGTGCGATCGAAGTCCCGTAAACGACGATCGGCGGCTGCGGCTCCCTCGGCACGAATTCGAATGCCGAGCCCTCCCGCACGCCGATCTTCAGCTTCCGCACGGTATTGTAGAGCGGCAGGTAGAGCGTATAAGTCATCCCTGTGCCCGTCGTGTCCGGCAGCTCCCGGTAGGTGTAAACGATCGGATTGCCGAACGAATAGCTCCCCCAGCACCGTTCGCCCCGGTCGTTGTAGAGGTCGACGCCGCTCACCCCGGTCGCCGGCATGTGCGGCATCGCGTGCGCTTCCGTCACTTCGTATTGCACCGTAATCTCCGGCGAGTCGGTCGTGAACACGACCGAGAGCCCGGCGCTGTTCCGCGAGAGAGACCACGCCGCCTCCCGCACAACCCGTCCGGCCGACTCCGGCAGGCGCGTGTAGTCCTTCTGTGCAAAACCCCGCCCGTGGATATAATCGACCTCTGCCGTTCCGACACCGGCCAGCGGGTCGTGCCAAAGAACGGGAGACTGCGCCCGCGACGCCAGACTCCCGGCGAACAGTACGGATAGGAAAATGGTTTTGATCGGTTTCATGGTGCGTACAGATTATCCGAAGAAACTTCCCACTTTGCTGATGGCGCTCGGCAGGGCGAAAACCACCACCCGGTCGTAGGCCTGAATCTCGGCGTTCCCCGTGGCGATCATCGCCTTGTCGCCCCGCACGATCCCGCCGACGATCGCCTCGCGCGGAAAGTTGATGTGTTTGATCCGCCCCTTGGTCGCCGGGCTGTTCGGTTTGACAATGAACTCCAGCACCTCCGCATCGCATCCGTTGAGGCACTTGATCGCCTGCACGTCCGTGTTCATCGTGAACCGGAAGATCGAACTCGCCGTAATCAGCTTCTTGTTGATGATGGTGTCGATGCCGATGCTCTCGGCCAGCGAGATGTAGTTCATGTTCTCGACCTCCGCGATCACCTTCTTGACCCCCATCCGCTGGGCCAGCATGGCGGCCAGGATGTTGGTCTCGGCCCGCCCCGTGAGCGCCACGAAGGCGTCCATCTTGTCCAGCCCCTCTTCGATCATCACCTCGCTCTTGCGCCCGTCTTCGGCGATCACCAGCGTGTTGTCGAGCATCTCGGCCAGTTTGTAAGCCTTCTCGGGGTTGTAGTCCACCAGTTTGATGTCGATTTCGTTCTGGAGCGCCTTGGCGATGCGCCGCCCGATGCGCGAACCGCCCAGAATCATCAGGTTCTTCACGTCGATGTTCGGTTTGCCCGAAAAGGCCGTCACCTCCTTCACCGAGGCGCGTCCCGAAATGACGTAAACCATGTCGCCCTCTTCGAAAACGTCCTCGCCGCGCGGGATGATCGTCCGGCCCGCGCGCGAAATCGCCACCGTGCGGTATTCCAGGTTTTCGCGGTCGCGCGTGATCTCGATCAGCGAACGGCCGATCAGCGGCGACGAGGTGTCGAGCCGGAAAACCACCAGCGAAAGTTTGCCGCCCGAAAAATCGACGTACTCCGAAGTGGAGGAGTGCCCCAGTAGCGTAATCACCTCCTGTGCCGCCGCCTTCTCCGGATAGAAGAGGTAGTCGATCCCCATGTTGATGAAGACCTCTTTATTGTTGGGCCTCAGGTATTCGTCGTTGTCGATGCGGGCGATCGACTTGCGCGCTCCGAGCTGCTTGGCGATCGCCGCCGAGAGGATGTTGGTGTTCTCCTCGGGCCCCACGGCCATAAAGAGGTCGCACCGCTGCACCTCGCCCCGGGTCAGGGTCTCGAACGAGGTGACGTCGCCCTCGATCGTCAGCACGTCCGACAACGAGGCCAGCTCGTCGAGCCGCTTCTCGTCTTCGTCGATGATCGTGATGTCGTGGTATTCGTTGCTGAGCATCTTCACGAGGTGGCTCCCCACTTCGCCCGCTCCGGCGATCAGTATCTTCATGATAAACAAGAGATGAAACCCTCGCAAAGGTAGCGAAAAAAGCACTATTTTTGTTAGACGTTCCGCCTCGGGGGCGGGAAGTTTTCAAATCTTTCGGAACGATGTCGAATCTGTTGATTATCATAGCTATTGCTGTAGTGGCCGTGGGGCTTTTCGTGCTCGGACTGTCGATTACGCTGATCCGCAAGGGGCACGACCTGGAGAGCGACGTGGGAAGCAACCGCGAGATGCGGCGGCGGGGGATCGAGTGCGCGTCGGCCCAGATCCGGCGCGAGGAGGCCGAACGGCTCGGGCGGAAATTCGACCTGCCGGGCGGGTGCGACGGAGCGTGCGGGAGCTGCGCGGGAGAGGATAAATGTCGGTAAATCTGAAGAAATGACCGGTTACGGTTGGGCTTTTCTGCGGAGTGTCCGGCGGTTAATTCTTTGGATATAAACGGGTTGTTTGTGCATATTTTGCAGCCCGGAGTGTTGCACGATTCGAAAAATGGTGTACCTTTGTCATTGTGAGGTGGTCTGCGGAGGGGGATTTGTGTCACCAAATTTTGACAGATGAACGGATGGAAACTCGTGTGGAGACGGTCGGTGACGGCCGGAACGGTTTTCCGCGGAGGACTGCTCGGGCTGTTGCTGTGCGCGGGGATGCTCGCCACGGGATGCGCGCGGCGGGGAGATGCGCCGTTCGGTTTGAACGGCGATGCCGAAGTGCGGCTTTCGCTCGGGGTGGATCACTCGGAAAATGAACAGGTCGTTTCGCGGACGGCGATGCCGCAGATCGATCCGCACAAGGACCTCGCGGTATACGTAATTAATACCCATGAGGATACGCTGGCCCGGTGGGCGTCGTTCGACGACGTGCCGTCGGTGTTGAGGTTTACGCCGGGGGCCTATAAAGTGGTGGCGGAATATCGACCGGCGGGGGCACGGGTGCCGGATTTCGATACCTATATATATCGCGCGGAGGAGAAATTCGTCATCAAGGCGAAAGACGATCTGCATATCAATCTGGTGGCGCGTCTGGCCACCGTCAAGATTTCGGTCGAGTTCGATTCGAATTTCGACTTCTTTTACCAAAGCTATTCGGTGGACATTCGCACGGTGGGGAAAGACTCGCTGCGATTTGTCGACGGCGAGACCCGGTGCGGATTTTTCGAACCGGGGAGCGTGCGCATGCGGTTCAATCTGGTGACCCGGGAGGGACGGCGGCTGGTCTTCTCGCCGGCGCCGCTGGCCAAGGCGCAGGCTGCGGATGCCTATACCCTTAAGTTGAGGGTGGCGTCGGATCAGGGGAATGTGTCGGGGATTATCATCACGACGGACGATGCGATGAATCCGGACAAGGAGGTTTGGGTCGAAGTGCCGAAGTACTTCCTGCCGAAAGATAAGCCGACGATCGCGCCGACGGGATTCGTTTCCGGGGTGTCGCAGAGCGTGTTCGAGGGGTCGGTGGCGAAGTGGAGCGTGGCGGCGGAGGCGCAGGGCGGAGTGTCGTCGTTCGTGATTCGGCTCGAAGACGGGCCTGCGGGCGTGCTGGGGACGAAGCTGGGGGCGGCTTTGGAGGGGAAATCGGAGATCGATCTGGCTTCGCTGCCGGAGGAGGCTCCGTTGCGGCGGGCGCTCAGGGAGGCGGGCTTTGTCTGGAGTGCGGGGTTGAACTCGCCGGAGGATGCGGCGATCGCCACTTCGGTGTGGGTCGATTTCAGCGGCGCGATGCGGGCTCGGGAGGATGGTTCGGCGGCGGTTTACGACTTTTCGTTCGCCGTGACGGATAACTACGACCAGCAGCCGGATGTGGATCACCCGTGTGCGGTGAAGGCCGAAGTCAGGGTGCCGACGGTCAAATTCATCGATATCGAGACGGGAAATATTTGGGCCACTCGTGCGTTCTTTACTGTGCAGGCCAATTATGATCTGAATACGGGAACTCATCCTATGGTGCAGTATCGGAAGACGTCGTCTCAGAAATGGATCGATACGGAGGAGGGAACGAACGGCGATGTGATCGTGACGGCGCTGAACGGTGGGGCTCCGGATGCAAGCGGTTTTTATGCGGCACAGTACGAATTGCGCGGCCTGCAGGCTGCTACGGAGTATGAGTTCCGGGTGCTGGCCAATGAGCGGGCGGTCTCGCCTGTTCAGCCGGTTTGGACAACCGAACGGAAATTGTCAGTGCCGGGGATCGGTGCGGACGGGAGTTTTGCGGCGGGGTGGAACGAGGCTGCGGCTACTACGGCGTTGGGAGTGACCGTACAGGCTCCGCCGGCGGGATGGGCGACCCGGAATGCGTTGACCACTTCGCAACGGGCATTGAGTACCGATCCGAATACGGGGAGCGGGACGGTCGCATGGTCGGAAGTGTCGGCCAATAACGGAACGTTGCTGGTGCCCAGTCCGGGGGATTATAATCGCAAGGCCGTACAGCTCCGGACGACGGGATGGGGGCAGGGGTCTTACTCCAATAATGTCACGGAAAATCCGGGGGAAATTTATGCGCTCGGCCCTGCTGGTAAGGGGGGGACGATTGCACAGGGGGCTGCCGTGAGGAATGTCAGTGCGGCGATTTTATATCTGGGAACATACGGTTTCGATCCGCTTTTGTTGGTACAGGAACAGCGAGAATACGTGTGGTATGAAAAGACCGGAACTTTTATGGGAATGGACCGAGTTACGAAACGAACGAATAATTTCCCGTATGAACGTTATAATGGAGGAGAAACTGTTGCGGAAACCGGGGCCGCTTTCGCATCGCGGCCGGCTACGCTGAATTTCCAGTATACGTTTACCCCTTCGACGGATGGTTCTCCGAAAGAGTTTTTGGTTCGGGCAGAGGTCTATGCGACGGATGGGACGAAGATAGGCGGGGTGGTGTGGAACAATGGCGCCGCGGTGACCAATATGACCAACCGCACGCTCGAGATCGACTATACGGTATTGGATAAACCGGCGGCGGTTCTCAAACTCTTCTTCAGCTCTGACGTGCGTTGGGAAAGCGTGGGAACGCCGAATGGCGGCCCAGATTATACCATGATGCGGAATGGCGACCCGCATATCGGGAATGTCTTGGTGATCGATCGTGTGACCTTAGGCTACGACTTCGAGTAGGCTGTGATAAAAAGTAAGAAAGTAAAACGATATGGATATGAAAACATACGGAATACATAAGAAACTGCGGACTTTGACCATCGTAGCGACGGTGGTATGGGGTATGGGTGTGGGGCTCTCCTCCTGCATCTCGGCCAAAGACCCTTATGCCCAGAAGGAAGAAAACGGCGGGCGGACGGGAACGCTCAGCGTGGCGTCGCTGGATCGGGAGGGGGATTTTATCGTGGCGGATGCCGCCGGAGGAACCAAGGGAGACGGGGTGACGAAAGTGCCGGATATCTCGACGTTCCGCGTGGCCGTGCTCGACTATAAAGGGCAGAGCGTGGTGAAAAACAACCTCACCGGGCAGGAATACCGCTGGAAAACCTTTGCCGAAGTCGAAGGCGAGATGGTTACTATGCCCTCCGGGAAATACAAACTCGAAGCAGCCAGCCTGGCGGTCGAACCGCTGGCCGAGTGGGAGACACCGTACTACTACGGGGTGAAAGACTTTACCGTCCGGATCTCGGAACTGACTACCGTCGACCTGGTGTGTCGGCTGGCCAACGTCAAAGTCACCGTCGAGTACGACAAGGAATTTCTCGAAAAAGTCGACAATCCGTCGGCCGCGGTCTATATCGACTACACCGATCCGGCGACCGCGCAGCTCAGGTATGCCGAACTGCCGTTCCCGGTGGGCGAGACGCGCGCCGGGTACTTCAAAGTGCCGGATGACGGAAAGTTGTACGTCAAAGTGACCGGCATACGGAAAGAGGACGGCAAACCGCTCGGCGACGGAGAGGGACAAGTGAAGATTATCGAGGGAGTCAAGGCGATGGAGTGGCGCAAAGTGCGCGTCGGGTATCAGCAGAGCGGACAACTCTCGGCATCGGTGACGGTGGATTACAGCACCGTCGACTCGGAACACCGCGTCGAGATTCCGGACGGCGATGCCATTATCGACGGAGGGCCCAATAACGACAACTGGGAAAATGAAGGCGGTAACGAAGGATCGTCCGGGAAATTCGACATCGTCGGAGCTAATTTCAACGGATCGCCTTTCGTCATTACGGATCAACTGACCGTTTCGATGGCGGATAATAACCTGATTGACGTGCGATTCGACGCCCCGGAGGGGATCGACCAGCTGTATGTGACCATTCAGTCGGATGCTTTGGCCGAATTGCTGCCGGTGCTCGGGTTGGAAAACGGAAAACCGTTCGACATCGCCAATCCCCCGGCGGCCAGTGAGGCCGGGTGGGTCGATATGTTCGCCAATCCGGATATCGGAATTCTCGATCCGGCCGTGCCGATCAAGGGAAAGACTTCGCACACCTTCTCGGTGGGCGGACTGATGGGGCTGCTCGGGAGTGTGGCCGATCCGGCGACCAACGGAGCGGCCGTGCACAAGTTCGGCCTGAAGATGGTCGATAAGGCCGGGAAGGTCAAAGAGGCCACGCTGGCGATTAAGCTGACCGAATAGTTCGGGGCGGGGGAGACTGAAGCGATCCGTATGCGGCTTTTCGGAGTATTAACGGAATATTTTCGGCGTATGACTACGCAAATCAGACATATAGCGAACCGGTTCTTTCGGAGCGGGCTGCTTCTCCTGCTCGGAGGCTGCTGCCTCGCGGGGTGCAACCGCAGTCCGCTGGGGGCGGGCGAGGGAACGCTTTCGCTGGCGTTCGAGCGGAACGAAGAACTCACCGTGAAAGGGGCTGTGAGCGCGGCGGCGACCGATGCGGGCTATGCCCTCGATATCGTGAACGAAGCGGGGGATACGGTGGCGCATTATAACGACCACCGCACCGTAGCGTCGATTCGGCTGGCAGAGGGGATTTACACGGTTCACGCGGCGGACAACGGCAAGAACGGGAGCGGAGAGCGGTTCGGCAGGCCGCGCTATGGCGGACGGCAGACGGTGACGGTCGTGGCGGGGAGGAATACGCCGGTGCTGATGACTTGTAAGCTGATCAACGTCAAGGTCAAAGTCGAAGAGTTCGAGCAGGCCATTCGGGACAATTTCACCGAGTATAGCTTGACGATTAAGCCCACGTGGGAATATACGGGGCGCGATACCTTGACCTTTACGCAGGCCGAGGTGGATGCCGGACAAGAGGGGTGGATCAACCAGACGGAACGGGGGCGGTTCGTCTTGATTTTCCGGGCGATCAACCGCCAGGAGCCGGATCGGAGACAGGTCTACGTGCGGACGATCGCCGATGCCGAGGGGGCGGATTTCTATCGCTTCCGCGTGCGGATGAACCCGGTGGGGAGCGTTTCGGACGGGGGAGCGATGTTCCGGCTTTCGGTGCGGACGGATGCCGCGGAGTACGAATTCCCGCTCGAATTGAAAGAGGAGACCCGGCCGGTGCCGGTGGTGACCAGAGCGGACGGAGGGAATGTGCGCGAACCGATCATGACCAACGTCGATGTGCGGGGTGGGAATGGCCGGCTCGACATCTCGGCCGCAGCCGGGATACGGCGGCTTCGGATCCGGCACGAAGATGCGGCGGTGTTGCTGACATACGGGTTGCCGGGGATGATTACCCTGGGCGGGGGGAACGATGCCGCGACCGACGAGGCGCAGCGGACGGAGATGCTGGGGATTGTGGATTGGGAACCGGGTTCGGTGGTTGGGCGGACGAGTACGTGGGTCGACTTCTCGGAACTCATCAATACCGCGACGGGGAAAGAGGGGGAGCATGCGGGGCGGTTATTGCCGGAAGGGTTGTACCCGGTGGAGCTCGAAATCTACGACGACGACAACCAGATGGTGAAACAGCGGATCGTCCTCTCCGTGGCGCGCGACTTCTCGACCGACGGGGCGCTGGCTTCCGAATTGGTGAACGGCGTGCCGGGGGTAGGGGCTAAGTATGCCTACGTGCGGGCGAAATGGCTCGGGACGGCTCAGCCGGCGGGGCTCGGATTCGAGTACCGGCCGGCGGGGGCGGGAGACGGAGCCTGGGTGACGGTGCAGGGGGCGGCGGTGAGCGTCGATGCCGCGGCGAAGAGCTTCGTGGGCTTGCTGACCGGTCTGACTCCGTCGACCAGGTATGAGTTCAGACCGATCGGCGACGGCCTCGTGCCGGGCAGCGTCGGGACTTTTGTGACGGATGTGTTCATTGAGGTGCCTAATCTGGATTTCGAGGGTGGCTCTTATGGCTCTTTTGATGGGGCGAATGATGTGTATGATCCGAATATTCCAGGGGCGGAACGATTCTGGGCGACGGGGAATCCGGGCGGAAAGTTCACCCTGATGGGGATAGGGTTGAACAAGAATGTTACCTTGCCAGTTACGGGTAGTGAAGCGCGTACCGGGACGGCATTGTGGCTGACATCGTATTTTGTCAGCAAAGCTAATGTCAATAGTTTGGCTTCCGGAACGATTTTCAGCGGGACTTTCGGGCCGATTAAAAGTGCGCCGACCAATACGAATGCACAACGGGCATTGGTGCACTATGGGCAGCCTTATACCGCACGTCCGTTGGCATTGAAAGGCTGGTACCGGTATATTCCGAAAACGATCGATCGGGATATCGACGGCAAATTCCCGGAATTGATCGGACAGGAGGATAAATGCCGCATCTATGTCAGTTTGGAAGTGTGGGGGAACGGTGTTACGTCGCGACCGGACAATCGGGTGGTGGTCGGATATGGAGAACTTTTATCGGGGAAAACGCCGACGGTGGCAGACAATAACGGCTATGTACCGTTCGAGTTTCGAATCCGGTATGCGGAAGATATGCTCGGTCGGCAACCGGATCATATCGTGATGGGGGCTACATGCAGCTATTTAAGCGACGATTTTTGCGGAGGTGAGGGGAGTACACTTTATATCGACGATTTCGAGCTGATTTGGGAACCGGATCGGTTGGCTGCGGTCGGTGATTGACGGTATGATGATGCGTATTCTTGGAGAAAGGGGCCATACTGTAGAAAAAATGAAATGAGAAAAAAAATATACGTGTTGGTGGCAGCCTTGGTGGCCGTTTGCGGGATGCTCGACGGACAGGTCGCTGCGCGGGAGAAGTTCGACCGCGGGATCACCATGCAGACATTCATGCCCAAAGGCATGTGGTTCTTCGGCGGAAACGTCTCCTATACCCAGCACAATAACGACGATTTCAAGATGTTCGGCCTGCTCAAGGACTTCTCCAGCAGGGGATACACCTTTGCCGTCAGGCCGATGGCAGGTTACTCGTTCGCCAATAACTGGGCTGCGGGGTTGGCGTTTACCTATGAACGCACCATGTTGCAGATCGACAAAGTCAGCTTGTCCCTCAGCGACCTCAGTTTCGACCTCGAGGATTACTACAACATCGAGCATATCTATACCGGAACCTTGTTCCTGCGCAACTTTATCAACCTGGGGAACAGCAGGAGATTCGCCTTGATCAACGACCTCAAACTCCAGCTCGGCGGGGGACAGGGGAAGACCATCAATGGCAAAGGGGACGATATGAGCGGTACCTATACCAAAATTTACCAGCTCGGGCTGGTCTTTTCGCCCGGCGTCTCCGTCTTTATCAACGACTACTCGTCGGTCGAAGCGACCATCGGCGTGCTCGGCTTCCAGTACAAACGTACCGAGCAGATTACCAATCAGATCTATCATGGTTCGCGACAGACCAGCGGGGCCAATTTCAAGATCGATATTTTCTCCATTGCGCTGGGGATGACCTTCTACTTGTAGAGGGGGGATTCTCTTTTTTCTGCGCGCTTTTTCAGTGGCGATGATGAAAAACAGACAGACAACCATCTGGATTCGACGGTTCGGCGCGGGCTGCGCGGCCGCTTTGCTGGCCGTCGGATGTATCAAAAACGATATTCCCTACGAAGTCGTGCCCGGAAACGTGACCTCGATGGAGATACGCGGCGCCGAGTCTTTGACGCTGGACAACACTGCCCGGACGATCGACCTCGTGCTGGCCGATACCGTAGACCTGAGGCATGTTTATCTGGAAGACTTCCGCATTACGCCAGAGGCGCGGATCATCGATAATATGACCTTTCAGGAGCTCGACACCCTCGACTCCTACTACCTCGACCTGACGCAGGGCGGCGAACAGTATGTCATCCCGTCGATCGAGACCGACCCGTATACCTTCACGGTGATTACCTATCAGGACTACCTGTGGACGTTGCGGGCCACGCAGAATATCGAGCGCGTGTTCCGTCTCTCGCCCGAGCAGCAGATCGGCGAAGCGAGGTTCAGCGTGACGCGGTGCAGTGTGGGGGCTTCGGTGCCCGAGAGCGTGCCGCTGACCGAAATCGACATACAGGAGCTCAAACTGGGGCCGTCGAATGCCACCATGGCCTGGAAGGCGCCGGACGGGACACTGGTCGAAAATGTCGACGTGCGGACGATTCACGACTTCACCTTTCCGCAGCACTTTATCGTGAAATTCTTCGATATTACCCAGGAGTGGGTGGTGGCCGTCGAGCAGTCGAAACAGTACATTCTGGATCTGTCGGTGAATCCGTGGGCCAAGTTCGCCTACTTCTCGGCCCAGGGGCTGACCTCGGCCGGCGAGTGCGGTTTTCAGGTGCGGCCGGCGGGGGCGGGCGACGATGCGTGGAGCGCCGTGGCGGACGTCGAAGTCGACGGCACCTCGTTCTCCGGCAAGGCGACGGGCCTGCAACCGGCTACGAACTACGAAGTGCGGGGCGTGATCGGCGACAATTACGGCGATCCGGTGGCTTTTACGACCGATGGAATGCCGGAAATACCTAACCTGAGTCTCGACCAGTGGACGCTCGATAAAACGACCTGGTATCCGTATGCAGATGCGGCGAACTCTTATTGGGCGACGGGGAACAAAGGGGTGACGATGTCGAACAAGCCTTCGAATACGACACCCAGCGATGTGACGGTGAACGGGACGGGCAAGGCGGCGAAGTTGGTCACCCTCGGTGGGATACCGATTGCTAAGATCGCTGCCGGAAACCTGTTTGTCGGCGATTTCGTGATGAACGGACTGCCGACGACATTGCCGGCCATGCGGAAGTGTCCGAAGTTCGGGAGACCTTATACCGGGCGGCCGACGTCGCTTTCGGGATGGTTCCAGTACACCTCCGCGACGATCGACATTGCGGCGGACGACAAGTTGCCGGAGCTCAAAGCCAAGATCGGAGATCCGGATCAGTGTCATATTTACATCAGTTTGGAAAACTGGGGCGGTGCTGCGGAGCGGCCGTTGGGAACCGGCGTGCCGACGCTGTCCGATGCGAGCGTGCTGGGATGCGGCGAATTCTATACCGACCAGACGGTCGATAAGTACACGCCGTTCAAGATCGATATCCAGTATAAAAATGTGGCCGATAAGCCGACGCATGTCGTTCTTGTCGCGACCTCGAGCCGCTGGGGCGGCGATTTCTGCGGGGGCTCGGGCAGTGTGCTGTATGTGGACGGGCTGGAGCTCGGATTCGATTAACGGTGGCTGGCGGAGGGGGCGTTATTTATGGCATCGGGGGAGAACTCTCAAGAAGTTCTCCCCCGATGCTTTGTGGATCGATAATGTTCGTTTGAGCGGTTACTTACTGGCTGAAGGTACGATCATACGTTGTTGGTTAGTCATTCAGTTCTTGCTTCATCGTTTTCCTTTTCTTGGGGTATCATTGTCCACGTTCCATCTTCGTTTTGGACATACGTGTCCGTATCCGGTTGTCGGAGCGCATTGATTTTTTTTGCCAGCGCTTCGAAATCGACTTCGGCCAGCTTTGGATCATCTCCGGTTGTGATCACCCCGTTTTCTGCCAGTTGTTGCATTGTCCGCGTTTCGGCAGCAGAGAGGGCATAGGGGGAGGAGGTGTCCGCCTGCGTGTACCAGGTGTATCCCGCCGCCTCGTAGTCGCCATAGTTTTTCTCGAACAGCGCGATACCCGAGAGCGTGAAACCCGATCCTTTCACCGAAAATGACAAGGTGACATATTTATACGGGTATTTGTTTAGAAAATTGCCCTGTTGCATCATAATGAATCCCAGTGCGCAAGAATTGTTCCAACCGGCGTTATATCCGGCACCGACGTAAGCTCCTGCGTCTCCGGTATATGTCATTTCGGGTTCTCCATTGAGGTAGGATGTCGTTGATCCCAGTACCTTTTTTATCGCTTTCTCATACGAATGCATATGTATGGGGGTTGCTGTCCCTCCGATGGCTCTGCCGAGTTCTTCTCCGGGGCCTCCGTTCACGGAGAACCGCGGATATTTTGACGCCTTATTCGAAGGAGTGTACCGGAAATCGAAGTTTGTAGTCATGCCTGCCTGTGAACATGTTCCGATGTAGGTCTGTGTATTGGACGCTACGGTCGGTGCCCCCGGATAGTTCGATGTGTTTGGGGTTAGGGTGACATAAACCTTTCTGGTTATGGTAATGGAACGAGAGCTGGTCGAATTGTTCTGTGACCAGACTACTTCGCCCCACGTGGCTCCAACCGTAGCTCCGGTAGCACTGCCGGACCATGTGTTGTGAATGGTTTGTGTACCATATCCTTCTGGAACAGAGTTGTTCTCCGTAGTGGATTCTGAACTGAACTTGAAGTGCCATCCAGCTTGGTAAGTAGTCTTCGGATTCGATCGTCCTCCGGTGTAAGGTACGGATTCGTAAGACAATGATCCGGGTGTTTGGTTAAGTTGGAGGATGAAGTTCGGAGCTTGTGTCGGTGTGCCCGTAGCCGTCGTATCCCAACTTACCTGTGTGCCGCCGTAATCTGCGTGATTGGTAAAGGCGCAGGTCTGGGTAGCCGTTACCGTCGGGCCGGAAGTTCCGTTGCTGACAACTGTTCCTTTGGAGGAGGCTGTCACGATACCGTCGCTCAAAAGAGCGGTGAAGTTTCCCGCCGCTCCGTTCCATCGGAACGACATCCCGGTTTGTGCATTCGACCCACCGAGTTTGGCCTGGCTCCAGGTGCCCGCCGTACCTGAAGCCCAGGTGAATCCCCACAGGGTATCCACTGCCGCGTCGGTCGGATAACTATCCCATTGTGGGGCAGACGTACCTCCTCCGGCTCCGATGACAGGATAAGTCAGCGTGCGGGTTTTCAGGGCTCGGGCTTCCGTTACATAGTTGGCTGCCTGATGAATGAGGAGGGTCTTGCGATGGTCGGCCTCGGTGTCCGAGTTCGTTCCCGCTTCTATCCGGATGGTTGTCGTCGCCTTGAAAGTCGTACTGAGCGATCCGACGGTAAGTACGTCCGCACTGACGGAAGCTATGGAGTCCGAGACGATGACATCGGACGGCTGTGACTTGCTCGTTTCTTCTCCGCCGCTGCCGGGGACCTCGTTCCAAGTCCATTCGCGGCGAACGACCATATAGATTTTGGCCGTTCCTCCGCCGGCCGGGAAGGAGGTGACGGCATTCTCTGTCTCCAGCGACACGTTTTTCCATTCGCCGTAGATTTTCGTTCCCGCTTCCTGTGTCAGTGTACAGGTTCCCGTTATCTCGCCCTGCGTGACCGTGATTTTACCGTCGATCGGATCGGTCGTCGTGTTGTTCGGTGCCGTGATGATGACCTCTGCCGACCCGTTTCCGCCTAAAGTCGATGCCGTCCATCCGTCCGGTAAGTCGGTGATCGTCCATTCCGCTCCCTCGGTGCAATCGACCTGTAAGGTCTGCGTTCCTCCAGCTGCGGCAAAGGCCAGCGACTCGGTGACAGACAGCGAGAAGTTCGGATAGACTCGTTTGGAACCTATATAGGCCGCTTTCGTTGGCGTCGAACCAATGAATAATCGTATTTTCTTATTTCCGAATATCAGCATTACTGTACGATATAGAGTGTGTTTTCATCCTTCGTTTCCAGTGCTTCGTAGGCTTCCTCCGTGCCTTTCCAGAGGTGGATGCCGTCCACTGTGTCGGCGGCTAAGTCCGACTCGCTGCCATCTACTGTCAGTAGTTTGGCCAGTACATCTTCAGCGGTATAATGGGAGGCGTCTAATTTGGCATGCCAGGCTGTTCGTTCCTCTTCTGTGATGTGTCGGGCCGTGTCCGATATGTGTGTAGCCAGATCGGTAGCGGCGGCTCGTTCGTTGATTTGGCGGAGCAATTCCGCTCCTTGTCGTGCCGAGAGGACTCGTGTCGCATCGTCTGTGGCCAGGTCGTCGGCAATCGCTGTTTTTTTGAGGTATGCGGTTGTCAGAGACTCGATCTCGTTTTGGTGTTCCCGAATGAACGCGAGTGCCTCGTTCAGGGTGTCGATGACGTCCGGTGTTTCCGTGCCGCTGATCGCCTGGTTGATTGTTTCGATGCAGGTTTGGAGTTTGCGCAAGGTGTCATAGCCTTCATCCGCTCCGTCGCGGAGGGTGGTGAGTAGGGCTCGGTCGGCGGTTTCGAAGTCGGTACGAAGGGTCTCCAAGTCGGTACGAAATTGTTCGTCGGCGGCTTCCAACTCCTCGATGTCTTCGTTGATGACTGAAAATTCGTAGGCATTTTCGGTTTGGTGTCTTGAAAAATCTGCATCGAGTAGGTCATGTCGGTGCTCTAATTCTTCACCGTCTGTTCGGGAATATTTCTCATTCAGCAGGTTCGGAAGGTTTTCGACCGTGTCGATCGGAAGCTGATCTTCTTCTTTGTGCCAAAAACTGTCGATCCAATCCGCAAAATGTTCGGCTTTCGGATACAGACCGCGTTTGAACCATGACTTTAATAATGCTCTGCCTTGTGTTGCCATTTTGTAGATCGTTTATTTTACGCGCATGATGTAAGCCAGTACGTAGTACGGTGGCCGATTCTCGTGTGCGGCATTGTTGCCGGTTGATTCAGTGTGGTGTCGCAGGTAGTATAAATAATGGTTGTCGTGGTCGGTCTTTTTCGAACCGATCGCTGCATCGTCGAAGCGTTCTCGATCATCGCGTCCCTTTTCATCATAATTTTCGGAGAAATAATAGTCTTTCACCTGATGGGTATGGGACGGCATTTCTGTCGAGGTGAGAGTGTGTTGTTTCTCACCTCCTATATTCCCGAAAGTATTGTAATCCGCGTCGTTCGGGTTGTAACCGACTACGAAACGTCCTCGCAAATCCGGCAGACGGAAATAACCGTTGGAGGTGGCATAACGTAAACCTGTTGCGTTATAGGCATTGTTAAATGTGGTGCCGAGTGCTTGGTACAACTCCGGATAGTCGGTTATTTTCAATTGCTGGCCTTCGCAGAGTTCGTAGCCCTTCGGGACAGTTTTACCGCTCCATAGTTGAACGATACCTAGAGGCGGTGGAGCGAGCTTTTCGATGGCGATATCTTGTCGGCGGATTTCCGCTTCCAGTTCTGGGGGCGTTTTGACTGCATGGAAATCGGCCCAATCATAGTTTTCACTGCCGATGCCGGGTTTGAGCGAACGCACAGTGTATGCCTGGGGAAATTCGTAACCTTGTGCCGTGACCGGAATAATCTCTTGATGCACATACATGCCTCCGGCGATATTTCCGCCTTCCCAGTAAATGACTTCGCCTTCCGGAAAATCGTTCGTTTTCAGAAAAACATAGCCTGCTCGGCGACGAGTATTATTGAGTTCCGGTTCGCACCCCGATAAAATGGATTTGTCTCCGGCCAGGTTGCCGAGTACCTGCAGAAGTGCGATATTGGTTTGCAGGGCGTCGAGCGTCTCGCAATCGACCGGGAAATTTTTGTTCGGTTGCAGGAGGAACCGTCCTATCGTTTGTTTCATCCTTCCGTGTAGTTTATCGAAAATCTTTTTGATGCTAATTTGTAGGTGGAGACAATGGCGCGCAATCGCGAAAGTTCGATCGTGGCGTATAGCGAGAGCGGAATGTTTATCCAAAAATCGAATCCGTTGATTCCGCCGAAGCCTCGCCGTTCGATAATCAAAGGACGTCTCGTCTCTCGCATCGGCAGCAGACGTGTTGTCTCGGTGTGGCGTTGATACCAGGTTTGGTCAGCCTGCTCTTCGACTTCGTCCGTAATGGTGATGCGTCGTTCGATCGGGTCGAACAGGTCGTTCAGTACGGAGCGCAGGTAGCATACTTGGCCGTTGTGTTCGAGACGGTATTCGATGTCGGCGCGCCATTGCATAAATTGGCCGTACAATACGTTGATCGCCTGTACGGAGCTTTGTACCCAGGCTGCTATCAGAGGTTTGCGCCATCTGATCGGCAGTAGCAATAGGGCAAAGCGTTTTATTCGGAGGTCATAAACGCTCATTTGTAAGACTGCATGTTTAAGATGATCTCCCCTGCCGTAAAGTAACCCGCAGAAGGAGTAAAACGGGTGTCGATGACGATAGGTACGCTATCGTCGCTTCCCTCGGCCGAAGCGGAGATCAATTCAACGATGCGCGTGCCTTCGACCTTTTGCAATTCGTCTACGAGGGCCATATGGGTGTATTCGCCGTTGAACGGGAGGTTCTCGACATAGTTCCGAATGGCTTCGCGGCATCTGTTTTCGACCTCTTCGGATAGCAATATCGGATCATAATAGATGTCGACTTTGCAGTGGAAGATGTCGGCGCTTCGATTCACGAGATTGATCCGGACGCCGGCATCTTTGGTTTCAGCGATATAGGCTGCGAGTTGTTTCTCCGTATCGGCGTCCAGCGGCTGTCGGACTCCTTCTTTTTCGCCGGCTACTTTGATGGTAAGCAAGGAGGAGTCGGTGTTCTCCATGGCTGCTGCGAATTTGACGACTCGGGCGGCTTCGATCTCGTTTTCGTCCATACCTGCCGTGTCGTAGCGATCCGTATCGGGCAGCAGGAGCCGGTTCTGCATAAAGGCCAGCGTTTTGTCTCGGTACCATTTCGGGCGGTGGGGCATAATGGTATCGATTCGATTTTCGATATCTGTCCGGTGTCGATCGAACAGTAGTTCCAGTACCCATGTCGCGCAGGCGACGATGTAGAAAAACAGGTTCTCGATGCTCACTCGGCTGAAATGTGTGGTAAAGGCGTCGCCGGGTGCGAATCCATAGAGGGCTGCTACATCTTCGTTACGCATGAAGTCCGTTGTGATGCTCTCTTTGATTTCTGCGATTGTTCTTGCCATCTTTTTTAGCTTACTATAAAGTCGATTTCAATACCCATAAAGTGAATTCCTTCTTGTGTCAGGGCGGTCTCTTCCTCGCGGCTCAAGGCTGTGGCGGGGTATATCTTTTCTACGTGGTAGCGATTGACGGTGTAGGGGTGCTCCACCGGGGCGGTTCGTAGGGGGAGATCGTCTGATAAGACTGCTGTCAGGCTTGTGTCGTTGATTGCGGCCAGGCCCCATGCGGCTGCCATTCCGCCCGAGGTCTGAAGAGCTATGTCGAGCAGGCTTTGCCGCTCTTTTACCTTTACTTCCATTATTCCACCGTGATCGTATTATCTTCTGAAATGTGTATCTGACGGACATCGAGTCCGCATGCGTGCAGCATTTTTTTGACCTCTCCGCGCCACATGACGTCTACCTGTCCGCCGAGTGCCTTTTCGACTTCGCCGCCGATCAGAGGCCACTCTTTCCATTCGCCGCGCAGGGTTACGAGTACGCTTTCGGCGATTTGGCTGTTGGTGTCGCCGATCATGACGCGGCCGTGCTCGATGAGCAGGTCGCCGCTTTCCGTATCTATCAGTATGCCGTTCATCCGTGTTTTACTTTTTCGTTTTCATAATCCGTCCGTTGAGTCAGTCTCAAAGGGGATGTACTCCAGATAACAGATCTTACGAATAAAGTAGCTCCGCCATCTTGGGGACTGGGTGTCCATTCTGCAAAAATCTTTTTTAACTGGTTGAGGTCGTTTTCGATGGCATTGAGACGTGCGGTCAGCTGTTCTGCCTTGATGGTGCCCCCGAAACCGCCGCCGTTCAATGTAATGCCTTCGGAGGTCAATTCCGCACAAGTGTCGTTGCCCATGCGTATGCACACGCTGTTTTCGTCGGCCGTGATGCGAGCGCTCTGTTCGCTGATGGTCATCTCGATGCTTTCCACTTCGTCGGTGAGCAGTACGACGCCTGCCGAGCCTTCGGCGACGAATCCTACGACTACGAAACTGCCCACTTTGGGGAAAGCTACGAGGCCCAGTCGGCTCTCCTGATTGGCCTGGAGATTGACGCCCAGCAACGGAGCGCTTTCGTCTATCGGTGTGCAGTCTACGGTACGGGCCGCCCGGTCTACGGCATCTACCGTACAGATCAGGCTCGTTGTCCGGCGGCCTCCCTGAGCCAACCGTCTCACGGCTTCTCGGATGTTATTGATGTCGTTCATTCTCCTATTCGCGGGCCGAGCGTGATTTCTTGGCGGAAACCGTTCGTGCCGTATTTGATTATGTTTTTTTTCACTTGGTACACTCCCTGCCTTTTGCCGTCCGTTTTGAGGCCGATGACGTCCAGTTTATCCACTAATTTGTATCCGAAGGTCGTGAAATGGCCTGTCAGACCGTCGCGTTTCAGGCGTTTCATCTCTTGTTCCGCCCATGTTTTCAACTCTTTTTCTTTCAGGTTATAGGCGTGCAGGGTGCGGCGGTCGCCATCCTCGTCGCCTACTTCGACTTTGAGCTTTCGATTGTTCGGCATCAGACTGATCGCTTCGATTCGCAGACGCATGTTCTCGGCTTTTTGCTGTTCGAGATTCTGGTCGTCGATGATGTTCGTGCCCGTAGCGAAAACTTGTGTCGGTCGGTTGTCCCGCTCAAAAAGAATGCCGCTGTAGAGCACGGCCCGCTCGTCTTCGTAGCAAAAGAAACTGCGGATGCCGTTTTCTTGAAGGTGCCCCAAGAGTTCTGCTATGTTTTCGGCCGTCACGCGATATTGGCCGAGATGGTGTTCACCCATTACCTCGATGGGACAGGGCAGATTTTGATCTCGCAATAGGGTGTCGAGCGTGACGTTTCGATAGCTTTTTTTTTGCGTTCGTATCTGTTTCAGACGGAACATTTCGTCTTCGCACGTGATGACAACGGGTGTGCGGGCTCCCACATCGCGCACGTAACCGGTGAAGGCCGGTTGTAGATCATCGTTGTAGCCTAACCAAATTTGGATGGTATCGCCGCGTTGGATCGGGATTTCGGTCTCGTTATCCCATTTGATTTTTTGGGGGAGCGTCAGACGGCATTCGTCCGTCAGTTTTTCCGTATCGCGGGTAATTTCGAGTTCCGTGATTTTGTCGAGCTGCCAGCACTTGGCCCCTCTGATTTCTACTTTCGCTGTCAGTCTGTACATGGTCGTTTAATATTCCGTGCAGTATACGTTGTAATCGTTGTCGCTTAGAGCCGAGATGCTTACGCTCTGGTAATTGCTGGCGGTGTCTTGCGACACGGAAAAGTTCTTGACGACGATGCGGTTGATCTCGAATAATTCCAGAAAGAGACTGTGAACGCTCAGGGACGCTTTTTCGTCGAAAAAAGCGCGCAACTTGCTTAATTCTTCTTGCGGATATTCGTCCACCAGGATGCCGTCGCGCATGGCCGCTACTCCGATGACGATTTCGATTTGATAGTCGCCGTCATTGATATATTCTTTCACCGTGCCGTTCATGCCCACGACTTGAGTGGTGACGATATTTTTCGCCCGGCTGACGGCACATATCGCGTCGTTCAGTACCAGTGTCTGTCCGTCCTCCTTGCGTAGGGTCAATTCGCAAAATACGTAGCGATCCCTCCAGTAATTTTTGTCGGTTATGGGACTTCCCGGCTCCATGTGGAAGGGGATGGTTCGAGCGGGTAAGCTCTTTTGTGATCCAGCCGGATGGGCGGTCGGAAACTTAAAAAGGATCGGTTTCATGCTTTTTAGATGGCTAAGTTTACGTCGTTCAGAGCGGACAGCAGCGTTTCGCTGACGAGTTCTTTGACTTTGCTTAAATCTTCCGACATGTTGGTCGTCCGGATCTCGAAACGTTCTACGAGTTTGTCTACATGAACGGTTATGTTTTTGATTCCTCCCCCGGTTCCGCCGTTATTATTTATTCCACCCACGGTGCCGAGGCTTCCTCCTGTCGGATCGTTCGGCAAAATAGGCGGAACAATTCCCTCGGGCAGTTTGGTCAGGCTGTCCGGGTCGAATTCTTCTCCTTGTTTTTCGGCTTCTTCTTTTTTCTTTTTTTCCTCTTCAGCCTTTTTGCTGGCCGTCATTTCGGCTTCGTAAGCTTCGTTGAACGCTTTGCCCACACTGGAGCCGAACTCCGAAAAACCGCCTTTCATTTGGTTGAGCGCCTTTTTGATCCCGTCTCCGTCGAAGGAAAATGCCGCTTTGAGCAGATCGCCGATCGATCCGAAGAGGTTTTTGGCCAATTCCCAGATCCCTTTGAATACGGCGACGAAAGCGGCTCCGAGACCTTTCAGTGTGGCCCGGAATTTGGCCGATGTTTTCCAGAAGTAGAGCCCTAAGGCGACCAGAGCGGCGATGGCGGCAGCGATCCATCCCAGTAGCGGGATATTCATGATGGCTACGCCGACGGAACGGCAGGCCGTCACGGCCGACAATTTGAATGCTCCGAACGAGGTGGAGGCGATGCCGGCAAAGGTGGCCGAAGTCGCACCGCTCGTAACGAATGATACTAATAATGCACCTAAGCCCTTGAGCGCCTGGAAAATGCCGACAGTGGCGAATCGAAGGACTGCCAGTGTTGCGCGGCCCATGTTGATCAAAAATCCGTTGGATTCGAATTGACCCGTGACCAGCTCGCGGTTCATCAAGGCCACTTGCAGGCGCGATGCCTGGATGAAGTGTTTGATATTCGACCACACGGTCGCCCAGTCCAGGTTTTTAACCCACTTCATCAGGTCGCCCATGCCGGAGATCAGTTGTATGAGTTGCGAAATCGGAGTGAGTATCCCGGTGATGGTGGATATCCAGAGTCCGAAGTCGCTCGTGACTTGAAATAGGCTGATCCGGCAATCATCGATTCTTTGATTGATGCGCGCCTGACGTTCAGCGTAGCTCTCCATAATGGCGGCCGCTTGTTCTTCGGCTGTCGAAGTGCCGGTCACAGCATCGGTGAATTGTTGTAATCCGGTCGTTCCTTCGATCAGCGTGCGGGCGGTGTCGGCATGCTCGCGACCGAAGATGTCGGTCAGCAGGCTATTGTGGGTCAATAACGGCTGGAGAGACTCCAGTCGTTCTTTTAAGGGGATGGTTCGGTCGGTCAATGTGCCCACGTGAATACCTGCTTTTTCAAGCTCACCCAGTGTTTCGGCCGGTAGAAAACGAGCGGAGGAGAGGGCGGAGAGCACGGCTTGTAGGGCGCTGCCGCCTGCCGCTCCTTTCTGGCCGACCCGGTCGAGCATCAAAATGGCCGCATTCGTCTCTTCGAAGCTGATGCCTGCGGTTTTTGCAGCGGTTCCGCATTGTCGCAATGCGGCCTGAATAGAGGGAAGCGAAGCCGAACCCGCTTGACTGGCTGCCGCCATGGTATTCATCATGCGCGTCATCTCGTCGGCGGCTTGTATGGGATTGTCCAGGCTGACTCCGTACTGATTCATGGCGGTGGTTAATACCTCGACAGCCGCAGCGCTGTTGCCTCCCATCAGTTTACCGGTGGTTGCGACGCAGTTTCCCATGGTTTGCAGGGCTTCGGGAATCTCGGCCAGTTCGGGGGAGAGTTGCGTGAGCAAGGACTGATAATTTTTGACAGCTTGTGCAGCGTCGATACCGAAAGTTTTGGCCGTGGTGCGGGCATAACTTTCGATCTTTTCCAGCTTTTCGCTCGTCACGCCCGAAACGACTCCGAGTTCGTGTATTCGGCGATCGAGTTCCACGCCCGAAGAGGTAAGGCTTTTTAGCGAGTTGTTGAATTTGCCGACAGAGTCGCTGGCCGTGTTCAGGAACGCAGTTGCCCGGCGCAGTTTCTCCATCCAGCCGTATGTACCTTCGGCGGCGGTTTGGAACCGGTCTGCGCTTTCGGTCATTGCGTCCATCGCGAGGGTGAAATTGCCGCTGATGTGGAAATTGTATTCGAAATTTTGCATGGTCGGGTGGTTGTTTTACGCTGATTCGGTCGCGCGTTTGGGGGCGTATGAAAAGATTCGGGCGGCTAAGGGCCGCCCGAACTTCCCAGTAAACTCGACAACAAGGTGGCCAGGTTTCGGATTCGGTACTGCTCTAACCATAATGCGGCGGCATACTGCGTTGCCCACTCTTCATAATCGGCCGTCGTAGGGTCGAGACCGAGGTTCGCGCGGATCAAGGCGCACCCTTTCGGAAAACCGTCCTTGCCGTCGTCTTCCGAAAGCAGGTGCGCCTCTACAAGTTTTTTAGGCTACCGAGGCAGGAGTTGAAGAGCTTGCCGAGCTGTGCCGTCGCTGCCATGAACAGCAGCGCGTCTTCGCGGATCTCGGTGTCGCCGCCCAGGAAACAGTTGTCGTACAGTACGGCGGCGCTCTTCACTTCGTCGTTTTTCCCCACTTTCGTGACGGCCGACATGGTCTCGATCGACGGGCGTTTGAAATAGGCTACGTGCAGGTCGTCTCCGTCCGTCACATCAATCCGGATCACGCGGCCCAATGTGGCTTTCCATTTGTTGATCTGTTCTTCGGTTATACCTCCGTCGCAGGTTCTTCCCTGGGGCTGTCTCTTCTCGTTGTTTTCCATTTGTTATTGTAAGATGGTTGTTCTGGTTGTGTGTTTGCGGGTTATTGGGCCCATTCGATGTGCGAGGGGATCAGTTCGAGCTCTACCTCTTGTCCGGTATCGCCTTCTTTCCATTTGCGGCTGTTACCCGAGAACTGGACGTTTCGGATTTTGTCTGCTTTGACCGTTCCGCTTTCGGGCAGGTAGGTGACGGTGATGTCGAAAGGCGGGAGATCTTGGATTCGGCCGTTCGGAGCCTGTTCTTGCATGGATTCGACCTCTTCCTGGTAAAGGGTGATTTTCGCCGTTGAGGTGATGCGTCCTTTGGCTCGCCCCACGGGATGGCGACCTGCGCCGTACTTGTTCACCACCTCCTGGCTGTCGCTGTATTCGATGCTGGTGATGCCGTTCAGGGGTACGCCGTTGATGGTTGCTACGATGTCGGCCCAAGAGTAAAGTGTGCCGTTGATTAACGGGAGTCCGTTGTTGGTGTTATTCGTTGCCATTGATTTTCGAGTTTGTACCGCAATCGGCGCCGCTCGGTTCGCACCGAACGGCGTTTTTTGCGGCAGATGAGTAATTATGCGGTTTGTGCGAAGCCGATTTTAACTTTGATTTTGCGCATCACGCCAACGGCTACCTGTCGGATGATGATCTCCACCTCGCTGGTGCTCAGGATATTCTGATCGGGGTCGATCTCTACGCGATAACCCGAAAGTTCACCTGCTTTTTCCATGTCTTCGAGCGCTTTGTTGGCCGTCGTTTCCAAATGGCTGATGCTGTAAGCCTGCATTTTGCCGGTTTCGGCGTCCACATAGATATTACCGCCCAGTTCGGGAACCAGATAGGTACGGATGCCGCGCACGGCTTTATCCATCGTCCGAACGTTTTCGATCATGGCGTAGTCGCTGATGGCGCTGTCCATCGTGTGGCTGTCGTTCATATAGCTGCCTGCCTGTCCCACATGGGTGACGAAAAACAGATAGCGTCCGGCGTCCAGTTGTTCGATAAGCGCCTTGTCGATATCGCGATAGAGCGTGCCATCGCTGAAGGCCGGAACATTGATGCCCGTGGGGAAGTTTTTGACCCAGCCGATTGATTGATGCACGGCCGCTGCGGATACCAGCCCCAATACGACCCCGACGGCCGAAACGGAGGCTTTGGCTGTTTGATTGGCTTCGGCGGCATAGAGTTCCGCTGCGATCCCGCTCCCGGCCTGTGCGATCACTACGCTGGTTCGGTACTGATTGGCGCCGGCTACGTTTGTGGGCAGTTCGCCGATCGCTGTTACCTGTGGAGCGTACAGGATGGAAAGCGGAGCGTTTTCTGCATCGAGCGCATCGGCCACACCTTGAATTGCGGTCAGATCATCTGCGTCGAAAGCCTTGTCGCCGCACCAGAGGGCCATTTGTCGGATGCGACCGTTGGCGAAGTTTTGTACCGTTTTGATTTCGGTGAATTTGTAGTCGGTCGGTTTTGTGAAGATCCCGACATACAGCGAGATGCTCGGATTGATGCGGAATATCTCCGACAGTTGATAATGCAACACTTTCACGCTCCAGCTGTTAGCCGTGTCGGTAATGCCCAGCTTTTCGGCGGTGTTGATGGTGGAAACGGCCTGTACGTGTTCTGTCTTGAAGCCGTCGGGAATTTCCGCTTCGGCCAAATAAGCAATGAATCCCGATACGTGGTCTTCGCCTGCTACGCTTTTAGGTACGTTGCCGTTTTGTCTTTCGATTTTTAAACTGTTCATTTTTATTAGGGTATTTTGGTCATCTTTTTTTCGGCCCGATCGATCCGTGAGCTCGTGTTTCGGGGTACAAAGGGGACTTTCGATCGTCGGCTGTGACGAATACTGCATTGAAGCCGGTTTGCGTGATCGTTCGAGAATCGATTCTCCGGTATATTAAAGGCGAACTCCCCGAGTGTATTGTTCCATTTTTTGCGGTCAGCGGTGGAGGAGTGGCTACTGAGCCTCTTTTTGAGAGACAGGGTAATCGGTTCCTGAGCGGATGTTTCGACCGGTGGGACAATCCGTACCGTCATCTTTTTTGCTTTGTGTTTAATCGATAGTTTGTGGTGTTAGTTCGTTTGCACATGTTTGTCGCTGAAACGGAGACGACCGATCGAATGTCGCGAGCATGTTGCGGAGTGGTATGATCGGTATCGGCCGCTACCGACTTTCCTGTCTGCAGATCGAGCAGGCGAGATTCGATGGTGCAAATGTTCATTTTCTTACGCACCGGCACAAAAAGAGTGTAAAGCCTTGTCTATCTTTTTTTCATCCCGGTCGAATCGTGGCACTTTTGCTGGCCCGAAACCCTTCTTGCGGGTGTTCGTTTAACTATTCAATCAAATTAACAAGGAGAAAGAAAAATGAGAAAACGACTGTTTCAAGCTATTTGCGCACGCCTCAACGAACGCGTCCCCGAAATCCGGTGGATCGATTGGTGGAACAATCACCTTGTTCGACTCGATGGTGAGCCGACATGGGAGGTACCGGCAGTGTTCGTTGAATTCGAAACCATCGAATGGCGGCAACAGAATCAGGCTGTCCGCCGGGGCGATGTGGGGATGCGTCTGCATGTGGTGACACGTGCTGTCGCTCCCCAGGAAGCCGGTCTCCGCCAGTCCGATATGGTGGCGTTGTTCGATTTGGTCGATCGTATCCATGGGGCTCTGCAGGGGCTTCGCGGCGAGAATTTTTCAGCGTTCCAACTGACTTCATCGACCACTCCTCATGACCACGCGGAGTGGTTGGAAGGGATCGAACGTTATGCGACGAATGTTCAGGATATTGCTGCTGTACCTGATGTGAATCGGTAGCTTATGTTGAGTATAGAATCTGTGCCTTTCTGTCTGTTTGTGTCGATTCCGGCAGGTTGGACGACCTGCTGCAATATGGCCGTTGCGGCGGCCGGGCGTTTGGGAAAAAGCAAAAATTTTCGTAATATTGCACCACATTCGAGTCGAGCGGCCTCTCGGGCGTTCGGCTCGAAACCCAAACCACCAACTTGAAATCGATCATGAAATCCGCGACAATCGTCTGTTGTCTGGCGGGGAGTTTGGCGTTGGCCGTCGGAGGCCCCTGCTTCCTCGCTCAAAATCGAGCCGTCTCGGCAGCCGTTCCGGCCTCTGTTCAAGAAGACTCTTCCCGAAAACCGCTGTTTATCACCGATATCGCGATCTTGTCCGACGGACGCGTCGTTACGTCTAATAAGGGAGATAAGTCCGTGCGCATCTATCGGGCGGGGCAGTGGGAAAGCCCGGTTCGGCAGTGGACATTCGAACAGACGCCCACCGGACTGGCGGTGGGGAAGGGAGCTGCGGGCAAAGAGCGAATTTTTGTGACCACCTTCGATAAACGAGGGACGTTAGAGAGCATCGACCCGACGAAAGAGGGGGCGGAAGCGGTCGAGTGGAGCGTGGCGGTGGGGTCGGGAGCTACCTCGCCCGTCTATTCCCGGGAAGGGTGGCTCTATGTCCTCAACCAGTTTGCGAATACCGTGGATAAAATCGATCCGGTGACCGGGAAGTTGATGGCGAGCGTGTCTGTGCTGCGGGAACCGAAAGGCGCCGTGGTTTCGCGGGACGGGAAGTACCTGTTTGTCGCGAATTTCCTGCCCGCTCAACGGGCCGATGTGGACTACGTGGCGGCGGACGTATCGGTCATCGACTTGCGCAACTTTAAGAAAATCAAGGATATCAAGCTTGCCAACGGGAGCAATGCCTTGCGTGGGATCGCGCTGAGTCCGGACGGGAAGTATGTGCTCGTGTCGCACAACATGGGACGGTTTGCCGTGCCCACCTCGCAGTTGCAACAGGGATGGATGAACACCAGCGCGCTGAGTGTGGTGGATGCCGAGACACTGGAATTCGTCGGCGGGATCGTGCTCGACGAACCGGAACGCGGCGCAGCGGGGGTTTGGGATATCTGTAGCGTGGGAGACAAGATTTATGTGACCCACTCCGGAACGCACGACCTGAGCGTGATCGACTATCCGGCGATGGTTTCGCGGCTCAAAGGATATCGCGGGACGGCGGAACAGCTCTCTTACGACCTGCGCTTCCTGTACGGGATTCGGGATCGGGTGGCGCTGACCGGCAACGGGCCGCGGAAGATGGCCGTTTCGGGGGATGGGAAGCAGCTGTACATACCGGCCTACTTCTCCGACACCTTGAACGTGGTCGATTTGGCGGACGCCCGGAACATCGCGGTCGTGCCCTTGGTGAAGAATCGGCAGGAGAGCGATGCGCAGGCCGGCGAACGGATCTTCAACGACGCCACCTTCTGTTTCCAGAACTGGCAGTCCTGCAACGGATGCCATCCGGGAGAGGCGCGAAGCGACGGGATGAACTGGGACCTGATGAACGACGGAATCGGGAATCCGAAAAACTGCAAAAGCTTGCTCTATTCGCACTTCACCCCGCCGAGCATGATCTCCGGAATTCGCTCCGATGCGGCGATCGCCGACCGGAAAGGGTTTACCCATATCCAGTTCTACGAGATACCGGAAGATAAGGCGTTGCAGGTCGACACTTATCTGAAAAGTTTGCAGGCCGTGCCCAGCCCGTATCTGGTGGACGGCCAGCTCTCGGCCAAGGCCAGAGAGGGCAAGAAAGTCTTCGACAAATACCGTTGCGGAGAGTGTCACAGCGGGGAGTACTTCACCGATATGCAGATGCACCGGATCGGTGACGACATCGAATTCGAAAAAGGATGGGACACGCCGACTTTGCGGGAGGTGTGGCGGACGGCGCCTTACCTGTTCGACGGCCGGGCCGCGACGATGCGCGAAGTGTTCGAAGTCCACCGGCACGGGCTGGAAGGCAAGCGGCCCAGCGCTAAGGAGATCGACGCGCTGGTCGAATACGTGAACTCTTTGTGACGGGGGATATATGAATCAGGGATTCGGTATCGTTTATAATATAGATAAAGTCTGGTTCCGCGACTTCGGCGAGATGGTCGGCGAGATGCTCGACAAATTGACCGTCACGTGCGACGAGCGGAGCATCGTGCCCTTGCGGCTCATCTTCTTCGGCAACCCGGACGACAACCGGCAGTATGTCGAGCATCGGGAGTGGCTGCTCGCCTTGATTCGCGAACGGTGCGAACGATTCGGGTGGCGGGTGCCGCTGGTCAGTTATGTGGCCCAGCGGTCGCTGGATTCGGGGCTCGTGATGGAATCGCAGTGCGTATCGCGGGAGAACTCGGCACGGGTGCGGGAGCATTGTTCGGGAGAGGGGGTGCGCTATTTCGTAGTCGAGGACGACGAAGGGAAACGGCTCTTTACCGAAGGGATTCTGCCCGCATCGATCGACGCGCCGATCTTGGAGCAGTCCAACGAAGTGCTCTCGAAACTCGGACGGGTGTTGGGGGCCGAAGGGATGGACATCAACACCATCGTCCGGCAGTGGAACTACATCGAACGGATCACCCACGTGCCGGATACGCCGGGAGCCAATCAGCACTATCAGGACTTCAACGACGCCCGGTCGCACTTCTACGCCCGGACGGCGTGGAAAGGGGGATATCCGGCCGCTACGGGGATCGGGACGGCGCACGGCGGGATTATGGTCGAAGTAGACGCCGTGGCTTCGACCGGGAAAAAATGCGCCGCGGTGGCTTTGGACAATGCGTTGCAGGTAGCCGCGCACGACTACTCGCAGAACGTGCTGATCGGGGTGGCCGACAAGATATTCCGGCACAAAACCACCCCGAAATTCGAACGTGCCAAAGCGGTGGTGAGCTCGGAAGCGGGTGTGCATGTCTACATCTCCGGCACCGCGGCCATCCGGGGCGAAGCCTCGCTCACCGGCGTGGGGATCGAACAGCAGACCGTCACCACGCTCGAAAATATCCGCTATCTGATCTCTAGGGAAAATTTGCGCAAACACGGAATAAAGGTCGATACCGCGCCCGAAATCCAAATTTTTCGCGTATATTTGAAGACCGAGAATTTCCTGGAAGCCGCCCGGACGATTATCGAACAGACTTATCCGGAAGTGCATGCTTTGTACGTACTTACGGATGTCTGTCGGGATGAATTGCTGATCGAGATCGAAGGGATGGCGGTCGCGGAGTGACGGAAAATGGGTAAGGAAAACATAACACGTATCAATCATACCATGAAAAAAGTAAAATGCTTTGCAGTTTCTCTGGCGGCGCTCTTCGGCGCTTCGTTGATTTTCGCCTCGTGCGGCTCTTCGTGCCCGGCCGACGCGCAAAAGGGAGCTGCGGCTGAAAACACCAACACGATGAGCAACAAAGCACCGTACCAGAAAAAGTACACCAACGCCGATTTCTACGACGCGCAAGGGAATTTCAAACAGGATGTCGCTAAGGAGGCTTTCCTCGACATGTTCGCGCATTACGATGTGCCGTTCACGCCGTTGATGGAGAAAGACATCTGGTTCACCGACTTCGGTCTGGGCGACTTCGAAAACTGCGGGATGGGCGGCATCTTCTGGATCAACGACTCGACCGAGGGTTACTTTGCGCACAGCATCTACCTCTTGCCGGGCCAGATGATTCCGGAACACAAACACGTGAAAACCGCGTTCCCGGCGAAGAAAGAGTCGTGGATGGTGGACAAGGGATGGGTTTACAACTTCTCGGAAGTAGGCGAGGCGACGGAAGGGGCTGAGGAGCTCGTGCCGGCTTCGCAGAAAGCGACCACCGTTTCGAAGAACTACGTGAAACAGAACCTCGGCGAGGTGCTTACCCTCAAGGCGCCGGAAACCTGGCACTTCATGATGGCGGGTCCGGAGGGGGCTATCGTGTGGGAATTCGCCAACTACCACGATAACGCAGGGCTGCGCTTTACCCAGCCGAAAGCGGCATTGTAATACGATACGAGTGTTCGTCCGGATCGGGAAACCAGCCGATTCCGGACGACTCTTTTTTGAGGCGGAGCGGAGCCGGCGAGGTGGTCGCTGCCGCTATTCGCATAAAAACAGACCCGAACTCAACCCATTGAATCGAAAACCGTTATGAGAACATACGATCACGTCGGAATGCCGACCTCTACGCCGAAATCCGGCGAAGTATACAACGAAGGGATGAAAGTCTGGCTGACCGACTTCGCGCAGAGCCCCAATCGCATCGAGTGGCTGCGGTTCGACGCCGACTCGTGGATGCCGGAGTTGATCCGGACGACCACTCATCTGGCTTACCGGGTGACCGATCCCGAAGCGGAGATGGCCGGCAAAAAGGTCTTGCTGCCGCCGACCGATTGCGGGGGAGGCAACTGGATCGCCTTTGTCGAAGAGGAGGGGATCGCCATCGAACTCATGTGGCAGGCTTAAATGAATGAGGTTTTAACAGACAGAATATTCCATACGATGAATAAATTCATAAACTCTACCGAAAATATTACCGCCGAATTGTTGGAGGGCTACACCATGGCCTTTGCCGACACCGTGAAACTCGGCGCCGAAAATATCGTGGTGCGCACCCATCCGAAAGCGGAAGATAAAGTGGCCATCGTCGCTTTCGGCGGGTCGGGACACGAACCGGCCGTGAGCGGATTCGTGGGCGAAGGGATGCTCGATGCTTCAGTGGTGGGCGATATCTTCGCCGCACCGGGGGCACAGCGGTTGTTCCAGGCTTTGCAGATGTTCAAGCGCGATGCCGGGATTCTGCTCCTGATCCTCAACCACTCCGGGGACGTGATGAGCGGCAATATGGCCAAACAGCTCGCCGAACGGATGGGCATCAAAGTCAAATCCATCATGACCCACGACGATATCTCGGCCGGTTTGGATGCGGCCGATGAAGATCGGCGCGGCTTGGCGGGGGCGATACCTATGTATAAGATCCTCGGCGCTGCGGCAGAACAGGGGAAATCCTTGGACGAATTGATTGAGATCGGCGAACGGTTCAACAAGCAGATCGCCACGCTGGCGGTGGCGATGCGCGCCTGCACCCATCCGCAGAACGGGGCGACCATTACCGAGCTTCCGGAAGGGATGATGCAGATCGGGATGGGACAGCACGGCGAGGCTGGACAGGGGGGGAATGAACCTCTGGTGTCGGCGGATGCTACGGCGGAATTTATGGTCGGCCAGCTGATGAAAAAGCTCGATTTGAAGGAGGGAGATAACGTGTTGTTGTATATCAACGGCGTGGGTTCCACGACGTTGATGGAGCAATTCATCGTCTACCGGGCTGCGGCAAAGAAACTGGCAGCGGCGGGGATTACCGTGGCCGACGGATTTGCCGGCGAGTTGCTCACCGTGCAGGAACAGGCCGGGTTCCAGATGATTCTCGGCAAACTGGATGCCGATCACCTCGACCTGCTCAAGAACTATAAGGCGGATGCGCCGTACTGGAAACGGTTCGGGAAGTAATCCATACATATTGTAAATCAGAGACTATGAGTCAGAAACTAACGATACCCGATTTTCAGAAGATGATCCGGCGCGCGTTGACCGATGTGACGGCACGGGCGGGCGAATTCAGCGAACTCGATGCCGTGATCGGCGACGGGGATCATGGCGAAGCGATTGTCACGGCTTTGAACGCGATCGCCCGGGTGGCCGGCGCCGATGATGCGGCGGGGAAGGATTTCAAAGTGCTCTTGGCGGATATGGGCTTCGGCGTGATGCTCGAAACCAGCGGGTCTACTTCTACTTTGTTGGGCGGCTTGCTGCTCGGGATGAGCGACGGGGTGCCGGCAGGTTTGTCGGCGTTGGATGCTGCGCAGGTCAAGGCCATGTTCCGGGGCGGGTTGGAAGGTGTGCAGAAGAACACCAAAGCCATGCCGGGGGACAAGACCATGATGGACGCCTTGTATCCGGCGGTGCAGGCCATCGAGGCTTGTCCGAGCGATGACGTGGCGGTGATTTTGAACGCCGGTGCCGAAGCCGCTCAGAAAGGCGCCGAGGCCACTGTGCAGATGAAAGCCAACTTCGGGCGGGCGAGGAACTACGGCGAGAAGTCGGTGGGGCATGCGGATAGCGGGGCTTCCTCGTGGGCCTGCATGTTCGGTGCCTTTGCCGCGGCGGTGGGGGCATAGGATTCCTCCGCTCCTCGAAAATCATTTTATAAACCGAAAACAGAAAAAACAGAGAAGATAATGGCAGATATGGATGGTATCCTTGAGAACAAGGATAAAGACTACGGCATTGGGATTCCGGTACAGGAACAGAACTACTTCGTGAAAGGGGCCGACAACCTCGACTGGGGGATGAAAGACCGCCTCTCCAGAATATTCCGGCCGAGTACGGGACGGACCGTGATGCTCGCGTTCGACCACGGATATATCATGGGGCCGACCTCGGGGCTGGAACGGCTCGACCTCAATATCGTGCCGCTGATTCAGTATGCCGACTCGCTGATGTGTACCCGCGGGTCGCTCAGAGCAGTGGTGCCGCCGACATTCAACAAAGGGATTTGTTTGCGTTACTCGGCCGGGTCGTCGATCCTGACCGACTTGAACAACGAGTGCGTTTTGGATCCGGTAGACGCCGTGCGGGTCAACGCTTCGGCGATGGCGGTGATGGTCGCTATGGGGAACGACAAGTTTGAGGCCAAGACCATCGAAAACCTCGTCCGGACGGCGGATGCAGGGTACAAGTACGGCATTCCGACCATGGGGGTGACCGCTGTCGGGAAAGATATGGTACGGGATTCCAAATACTTCGGTTTGGCATCGCGCGTGTGTGCGGAGAACGGAGCCAATATCGTGAAGACCTACTACTGCGACGGGTTTGCCAAGGTGGTCAATGCTTGCCAGGTGCCGATCGTGATTGCCGGCGGCAAGAAACTCGAAGAAAAAGAGGCGTTGGAACTCTGCTACAAAGCGATCAACGACGGAGCTATGGGGGTCGATATGGGTCGGAACGTCTTCCAGTCGGCCAATCCGGCAGCCATGATTCAGGCCGTGAGCGCTGTGGTGCATGACGGCTTGACCCCGGAACAAGGTTTCGAAATGTATAACGACCTCTCTAAGTAATAGACTTTTCGTATGAAACGTTTTATTCATAAAATATCCGTTCATTCGAAGGGGATGGCTTTGGGGGCGGCGCTTTGTGCGGTGGCCGGGTTGAGCGCCTGCGGGCCGAAACCGGTGCAGGACAAGATCTTGATCGCGGGGTCGTACTGGGACACCATCGCCGTCGTCAATCGCAGCGCCGGGAATACCATCGAGTGGAAATACGGCTTGCCGAAAGGGGCGGAGTGCAATAGCGTCGAGATTGTTCCCGGGACGGGCGACGTGCTGCTCTCTTATAAGAACGGCGCGCGCGTCGTGAAGCGGGATTCCGTTAATGGAGGGGGGACGATCGTCTGGGACTATACCGATGTGGCGCCGGGCGAAGAGTTGCAGACCGCGACCAGACTGCCGGACGGGGGATACCTGCTCGGAATCTGCGGCACCCCGGCCCGGTTTGTCGAACTGGACTCTACGGGGCTCAACGTGCGGCGCGAAGTGCGGTATGATTTGGGGATCGGCGACGCACACTCCCAGTTCCGGCGCATGGTCAAGGCGCGGAACGGGAACTACCTCGTGCCGATTATCACCAACGGGAAACTCTTGGAAATCAAGGACGACACGACTTTAGTGGCGGAACTTAACCTGGGTGGAAATCCTTTCTCCGTACAGGAGTTGCCCAACGGGAATCTCCTGGTGGGATTGGGCGATGCCCATTGCGCGCTCGAAGTCGATCGCTCGATCGGCGGACTCGTCCGGAGGATCGATGCCCCGGCGGGAGTGATCTTCAACTTTGTCGGACAGGCACAACTGATGCCGGGAGGTAAAGTCATGGTTGCCAATTGGCAAGGACATGCACCGGCAGATAAACGCGATACGCCGCAGTTGATCGAAGTCGATCTGGGGAAAGGGACGCCGCTCGTGTGGAGCTATGACGGACGGAAAGACGGAGTACGGCTGGTTTCGGCCTTTTTCCCATTCAAAGAGTAGTGGGACAGGGGGAGCGAAGAGAATGATCGGTTCATGCAGAGAACGGTCGGGCCGCGTGGCGGCTCCGGCCTTTACTGCCATAAAAAAGGAATACTAACACCAAACCATAAAGATGATTAAACGAAGAATTTTTACGGCCGGTTTGTGGTTCGCTTTGGCTGTCGCAGTTCCTGTGACAGTGGGCGCGGCGACCGTTTTGGCTTCGCGGCCTGCACTGCCCGCGTCGGCCAAAAAAACGATCGGCAAAAAGCAGGGACAGACCGACAACTGGCTGCACCAGGCTTTGGCCGCTAAAGCTAAGATTGCTGCCGAATCGCCGGCAGGATTGCCGTTCGTATCGACCGAATACCGGCGCGGGACGGCTCCGGGGAAAGTCTCCGTAGACCTGACGGGATTGAAAGAGATCTCGCTGGTCACCTGGGCGACCCCGGACGGGAACGACTACGACCATGCCGTTTGGGCCGACGGTCGGTTTACCCGGAAAGACGGCACCGTGGTGCGGCTGACCGACATGAAACCCTCCGTGAAACGGATCGCAGGTAACTGGACGACCGTCGATAAAAACTTCAACGGCAGCAAGTTGAAGATTGCCGGAAAGGTCTACGACCATGGGATGATCGCCCATGCCAACAGCTTGATGACCTTCCCGTTGAACGGCGAATACACCCGGTTCGACGCTGAATTCGGGATCGACGACGGATCGGCCGGCGGGAGCGCCATTTTCAAAGTGATGGTCGATAACGGACGGAAAGAGGCCAAGGCGCTGGTCGCTGCGTGTCCGGAGGTGGAGACCAAACTCGGCGCCTTTATCGGTGCCCCGATCGAAGACTGGCTCACCTCGCCCGGGACGGCGCTGGAACAGGCTGCCGTGATGAAGACCGTGAGCTTGCTGGACAAACCGGCTTACTTCAACGACCGCATTGCCGCGTTGGAAGCCGAGCCGGATATGGCGAAACGCATCCTCGGCTATATGGATCTCGCCAAGCAGGCAGAGGTTGTGCTGAACTTGCAGAACCAACTCGCATGGCTCGACATTCCGGCCATTGGCAAAGCCTTGGCCGATATGAAGACCATGCCGGGATTCGACGCGAAGAAATATGCGGATGATTATGCCCGTCTCCAGACCATTGCTGCCGGAGGATTCGACGGTATTTACCGGGTCGATGAGGCCACCATGGCGCGCGCGGCGGAAGCTTTGGAATTGAAACGTGCGATCCTGCTGGCCAATCCGCTCCTCGATATCGACAAAATCATCGTGACCAAGTACGAGTTGGGGGCTGATGCGCGCTACGTGATGGCACCCTCGCTCGGGACACAGCCCAACAACTGGTCGAACCAGTACTCCGGCGCTCGGGGCGGTTTCGACGCCTCCATCGTCGAACTCTCGAATTTGCGCGGCGGGAAACTCAAAGAGCGGGTCATTTACAAACCCAAGAGCGACGCGCCGGTTACGGACGTGCATATGCACTGGGACGCCGACCGGATGCTCTTCACCTCGGTGGACTCGGCCCGGCGGTGGCACGTCTTCGAAGTGAACACCGACGGGACGGGCCTGAAGAACGTCACCGCGGCCATTCCCGAACCCGACGTCGAATTTGCCGACGGGGCATACTTGCCGGACGGGCGGATGATTATCAACACCACGCTGGGATACCATGGGGTGCCGTGTGTGGACGGGGCCGATGCCGTGGGGAACTTCGCCCTCTACGATCCGAAGAGCGGCAAACTGCGGCGCCTGACCTTCGACCAGGACAACAACTGGAACCCGACGGTGATGAACAACGGCCGGGTGATGTACACCCGGTGGGAATACACCGACCTGATCCACTACTTCTCGCGCTTCGTCATGCACATGAACCCGGACGGAACCGAGAACAAGAACCTGTACGGAAGCGGCTCGTACTTCCCGAACTCCACGTTCGACATGCAGCCGCTGCCGGGGAGCTCCAGCGCCTTTATCGGCATTATCTCCGGACACCACGGGATTGCGCGCTCCGGGCGGTTGATCATCTTCGACCCCGCCAAGTCGCGGAAAGAAGAGAAAGGGATGGTGCAGGAGATTCCGTTCAGCAGCCGGCCTATCGAACCGATCATCAAGGACGAGATGGTGAACGACGTCTGGCCGCAGTTCATGAAACCGCAGCCGCTGAGCGACAAATACTTCCTCGTGACCGCTAAACTCTCGCCGACATCGCTGTGGGGGATCTACCTCGTTGACATCTACGACAACGTCACCCTGCTTGTCGAGGGTGAAGGGGAAGGGTATGTGAACGCCATTCCGGTGGTGAAGAAAGTGACCCCGCCGGTGATTCCCGATAAAGTCAACCTCGACAGCAAGGAAGCTACCGTCTTCATTCAGGACATTTATGAAGGCGAAGGGCTGCCCGGCGTGCCGCGCGGGACAGTCAAGAAGCTGAGAATCCTGGCCTATGAATACGCCTATCGGGACTCCCCCTCGAACCACTCTGCACAGGGGATTCAGTCCGGGTGGGACATCAAACGACTGCTCGGCGAAGTGCCTGTCGAAGAGGACGGCTCGGCCATCTTTACCATTCCGGCCAATACCCCGATTTCGCTGCAACCCCTCGACTCGCTCGGACGCGCTATCCAGTGGATGCGCAGCTGGTTCGTCGGGATGCCGGGCGAAACGGTATCGTGCGTCGGATGTCACGAAGATCAGAACCTGATGCCCATTCCGAAACGAACCATCGCTTCGGCCAAGAAACCCGCTAAGATCGAAGTGCCGGAGGGCGGCGTGCGGCCGTTCACCTTCGAACTCGAAATCCAGCCCATTCTGGATCGCGCTTGCGTGGCATGCCACAATAACGAAAACGCGGCCGGAGGGAAGAACTTTACCGGCGGACGCTTCAACAACCTCTATAAGTTCAGCGACAGCTATCTCGATTTCCATCCCTACTTCTATCGTCAGGGGCCGGAAGCGGATATGTACGTCCTCGTGCCGTACGAGTTCAACGCCTCCAACAGCGAGATGGTGCAGATGCTCGAAAACGGCCACCACGGCGTGAAACTCACCGACAAGGAGTGGAAGACCCTCTACAACTGGATCGACTTCAACACCCCGTATCACAGCGGATTCTTCGACGTGCGGGATTTGAAAGTCGGCCAGCACGGTTACGACCAGATCCAGCGGCGGAAAGAGCTTGCCGACAAGTATGCAAATGGGTCGGCCGTGGATTGGCAGCAGGAGATTCGCGACTACGCCGCCCAGCTCGAAGCTCAGCCGAAAGCCGAACCGGTTATGCCGGCACAGGAGGCTGAAGCTAAAGTGAAAGATATCAAGGTGAAAGGTTGGCCGTTTATGGCAGACGAAGCTCGGGCGATGGTCGGCGACGACAATAAGAAGAGCGTCGAAGTGGCGCCGGGGATTACGATGAATTTCGTTCGGATTCCGGCCGGGACTTTCGTGATGGGGGCAGACGACGGCATTGCTGCGCCGAAATCGAAAGTGAAGATCGACAAACCGTTCTGGATGGGCGAAATCGAAGTCAGCAACGAACAATTCCGCGCCATCTTCCCGGAACACGACAACCGCCTGATCGGTCAGCACTGGAAAGACCACACCGGGCCGAACTACCTGGTGAACGAAGACTGGCGTCCGGCGATCCGCATCAGCTGGGAACAGGCCATGGAGTATTGCCGCAAGCTCAGCGAAGCGACCGGGCTGAAGATCACCTTGCCTACGGAGGCGCAGTGGGAATGGGCTGCCCGTGCCGGAGCCGAGGGCGACAACTGGTGGGGAGCGGATACCGACTTCTCCGCCTATGAAAACCTGGCCGATAAACAGTTGCAGAAGATGGCCGTGAGCGGCGTCGATCCGCAGCCGATGAATCCGAACAGTCCGGTATTCAAATACTGGGACTTCCTGCCCAAGGACGCTTCGGTAGACGACGGCAATATGCTGCTCGGCAAGAGCGGCTCGTACAAACCGAATGCGTGGGGGCTGTACGACATGCAGGGGAACGTCGCCGAGTGGACACGGTCGGACTATCGGCCATATCCGTACAAAGCGAAGGCCGATGCGACCAACGTGTCGAATGCCGAGAAAGTGGTTCGCGGCGGTTCGTGGATCGACCGGACGAAGAACGCCAGCCTTTCGACGCGGCGTCACTTCCTGCCGTGGCAACCGGTTCGGAACGTCGGTTTCCGCGTGATTATTGAAGAGTAAGCGGGGGAGGAGAGAAGGGCGTGCTGCTGTGCTTTGCCATGCAAGTACGGCCTCTCTTCCCCAGTTTGTAGAAGGATCGAACCGGGATTTCAGCCTTTTGGCGGTTGGAATCCCGGTTTTGTGTACCTCGGCTCGTGCCGTTTAGAGATATATTCGCCCCGCCTAAAGAGGGAAATCGTCAAAACTCGCTTGCGTGTTTTGACAAGATTTCCCAAGGCGCGCGAACAAAGAGCGGTGCGAGGAATTGGGCCGAGGCTGCCGTAGCGAAACGCAAGTTTCGCCCGTCCACGGGACGT
>NZ_JBQIQO010000009.1:0-68450 GCF_056799795.1 Rikenella sp. | reverse complement strand
CGGAGCCGCAGTGGGGCTGACACAGGGCCGAGAACTGGGGCGAACTTTGGGCTGCGCCTGTTCTTCAGGCGGGAAAACCGAAAACGGTTTTCCCGCCGCGCCAAGCCGAGCATGAGGCTTGGACTGGGGGCGGTGGGTTGGGCTGAACTTGTTGGTCATGCTTTGGGCTGAGAGCGAATAGCTAAGTCCCCGTGTTAACGGTCGGCCCGCAGCCCCCGGATGCGGAGGGCTGAAATACTCCGCTTACGCTTCGTATTTGGACTCCGCTGACTGCGGCCGAAAACAAACTTCACATAATAGGGGCCGTGAATGGCCAACAAGGCCGAACACGTAAAGAATTGAGGCGAGCTTTGGGTTGTGCTTCTGCGACCCTAAAGAGTCGCGCAGTTCGCCGCCACCCCACGCGGCGGACTGCTATAGACTGAGAGCGAATAGCGTGATTCCTATAGGAATCGCCGTGCTCGGCGAGAGCGACGCATTAGCGGCGCGTGGGGGGCGCGCCGAGCACGAACCTCATAGCAAAGAGGTGTTGCTCTTGCGGTTCTTAGAACCGCCGGGCCTGCGGCGGGGCATCTTTGAAGCCCGGGCCGGACGCCGCAGCCCGAACCCGACAGAATTGAAGCGGTGAATGGGTGCTTTGCGCCTGCGACTCGCAGAGTCGCGCGGGTCGGACGCCTGCCCACGGGCGGGACGCACAGCGTCTTTTACTGGCCGCCTCTATCCCACAACAGCACCTCCCGGGCGTCCGACCCACTTCCTACAAGAGTGAATGACACGGGTCGGAGCCAGCGTGGCCGGAAACGAGCCTCGCGACGTTGCAGGCCTACGCTTGGGGTGGCTCCGGCCCGCGCGGTTCTACGAACCGCAGAGTGCAAATGGGGTAGGGCGGCCAGTTGTTTGGGGTAGCTTTCGGGTAGAGGCTGTCCTTATTTTTAGGGTAGACCCGGCCCTTTGCCCACCGCGGGCCCGCGGCGTTTATTCCGAGAGGCAACGCAACTGAAAACTGTAAGCGCGGTAGTCCGCGCTGCTGGAATAGAGCCACGTCACGCCTAGACGTAAGTTCATGCCATTGGTGCTGCTGATCGTGGACGACCAACTGTACCCGCTGCCGCCGACGTTCGCCAGATCGCCCAATCGCCCATAATTGCCTGCGTCGCGGAAGCCCGGGGCGGGATGTCGAACGACACTCCGATGCGAGTTTGTCCGGGGAATTGTAACAAAAACCGCCCGGCGTATCCGTGAGAAAGATACCACCGGGCGGGTCTCGGAAAGGGAGGCTGAAAAACGCCAGTTTCCGCCTCCGTGCGATGTGGCCGATTACTCTACCACGATTTCATCCATAAACGCAAAAGCCTTTTTGCCTGCCCCCAAATGCCAAGGCGGACAAATCCCCACGCCGTCCGTCACCACCTTCACATAACGTCCCTTGCGGCCGACCGCGCTCGAAAAATCGCGCGAGCCGATCGCCACCGCCCGATTGACCTCCGGCTGCGCCTCCATACCCACCTGCGTATATTCTTTCCCATCCGAAGAAACGTAGAACGTCACCTGTTTCGGGAAGAAAATCCAGTCCGTCAGCACCTGCAAGTAAGTCGCCGTCACCCGGGCGATCTCCTGCTCCGACCCCAAGTCCACCACCGCCTCGAAACGAGGCACGTCCCAACCCAGCCACTGGATCTTGTAATCGTTGCTGCCGTGGATGCCGTTGGTCAGCACCTTGTCCGCCGAGCGGTCGTATTTCGGATGCGGTGCAGGCGAGAGAGCGACCGGTTTCTCGAAACTCAGGTTCCCGTCCTGCCGCACGATCGAAATTTTGCGCATCATATCGAGATACTCGTCCGGCGTCGTGTGCCACTCCGAAAGGCGCGTCACCCCCTCCTGCTTGCACAGCGCGATGAAATCTTCCAGTTTTTGCGTGTATTCCGGATTCGTTTCCCACACACTGTCCGTCGCTTGTACATAGATACCGTTCGGCCCGTACGGGTCGAGCTTGGTCTGCTCCAGTTCCGCATACCGAAGCGGCTGGCGCGCAATTTTTACCCGTTTCAGGAACTCAGGCTGGTTCGTCACTGCTGCCTCGGCTCGCTCGAAACAACCCTCGTAGATCGCCAGATTCTCCGGCGACAGGTAGCTGTCCGCCCCGTCGGTCGGTGCGCCGAAAATCGAAAGCGGTTTGCCGCTCTGTTCCAAATTTTTTGTAATCAGGTTGATATACTCCTTGATATGCCCTCCCGCCAGGCCGTAGTAGCCGTTCAGGAAGTCGTTCATCAACGAGTCGGCGTCGGCAGCCGGATTCCACAGCAGTTTCGAGATCAGATAAGCCCGCAGGTCGGCGAACTCGCCGCCCACCTCGCGATTCCCCTGCTCGAACATCGCCACCACGTGGTTATCCACAAAATATTGGATATTCGGCTGCAACGTATGGAAATTGGGGAACGGGCTGACCAGATTCTTGAACTGGATCACATAGTCCCACACCAGAATATTGTCCGTGAGCTTGGCCCACTCCTCCATGTCGCGCCGGAACGAGGCACTGGTCGAATCCGTGGCGATCGGTTGGCTGCGGTTGCACTCGATGTTGCAGAACATGATGTTCACATTCTCGCGCGGCTTGGTCACCTTCGGCGCGGCCCGCGAATACTGGTAGGCCAGCGTCGAAATCACCTTGTCCGGGAACCGCTCGGCCACGGCGTTCACAAAGCGGATCACGCTGCCCGTCGGGCTCCCCTCGATGGAGTCGACCTCGGCGCACAGCGCACACTGGCAGTAGCCGAAGTTGTCGTTCGAGCTCACCGACCAATACTTTGCCTCCGGCTTGGCGGCCATCGCCTTGGCCAGATTGTCGCACATGATCTCCAGTACCGCCGGGTTCGACAGGCAGGGCTGCGTCGTGGCCCGCTGGCCGCTCACCAGCGCAAAATACTCCGGATGAGTCTTGAAATAGGGATCCGCCGGCAGCAGCTGCCCGAAACTGTGGCACCAGAAACCCCAGTCGGGCTTTCCGCCCGTCGAGTCGTGGCTCAGCTTGTGCCAGTCAATATACCCTTGATCGTTCGTCCCGCGGTAATGGGTGTCGCGGAAGGTGATCACCGGCACCTGCCGGTCGTAAATTCGCTTGGGTACGGTCACTTTCCCCTGCTGCGGAATGACTTCGACCGTGGCCGAGTATTTCCGGCAACCGAGGTAGTCGTCCAGCAGGGTGTACATCCCGTTCAGGGTGCCGCGCGAGGTGCCGCCCTGAATGTTGATGCGGTTGCCGTCCGTGAAGATCACAAAACCGTCGTTCCCCAGATCGGTGTGTTTCGAGGTGTCGGTGCTGAAGACGATCGTGTGGTCGTCGGCAGTCGTTCCGGAGTCGGTTACGATGGGGAGTTCGGCTTGCGAAATTTGCCGGAAATAACCTTGGAAACGCTCGGCGGCGAGCCGGGTGAGGCTGTCGGCATCGGCGGCCACCACGATGCGGTAGTCGCTCCGGCCTTTGTCGGCCAGCTTCAGGGTCTGGCTGCATGAACTGAGCATCAGCGCGGCTCCGAGCAGGGCAAAAATGGATTTCATCGGTAGGGTTTTGAGGTGTTGTTTGGGTTTAGTGTGCGGTGTGAATGCTTGCCCGAACGGCCTGTCCGGCCTGCGGCCCTTCGCAGAAGAGGAGGTCGACGACCGACAGGTTCGGTGCGAACGGGAGCCGGTCGGCGAAGACCTGATAATACTCCGGCGCCGCGAATGTCGGGTCGGGACGCCGGAGGCGCGGTTTGTGCGAAATGATCTCCCGAAAATCCCCCGCTTCGGCTGCCGTGTCGAGAGGCACGGGTGCGGTGTAATCTTCCGTAAACAGCAAGGTCTCCGGCAGGCCGAGCAGCCCCAGCAACAGGCGTGTCAGGTCGCCGTTCAGGTCAAAGAGGCGTTCGGGGCGGTAGTTTCGCTCGTCGTAAAACGGGGCGAGTTTTTCGGCATAGTGGTCGAAATAGGGCGCCGCCGCATAGGCCGCCCGCAGCGTGCGCCAGTGTTCGCGCTGCCAGGGCAGGGTGTAGTCGATCCGCACTTCGCGGATGGGCATTTTGGCCCGGTGATCCCAAACGACGGGTACGGTCAGCGTCCGCACGCCGGCGGCGGTCATCACTTCGGCCCGGTTGCGGTAGGTCTGTTTCTGGAAATTCTCGTGGGCTTCGATCCGCGCGCCTTGTGCGAGCTTGCCGAAGTATTGGATGTTTCCTAAATAGGCGGTTGTAACGAGCATCGTTTCGTTTATTCCGAGAGGCAACGCAACTGAAAACCGTGGCCGCGAGTGTGCGCGGTGCTATAGTAGAGGTACTGCGCCCGGAACGTCAAGTCCAGGCCGTGAATGCCGCCCGTGGCGGAAGACCAGCTGTATCCGTCGTGGCCGACGTCGTGCAGCACTCCCAACTCTCCATAGCCCGAGTCGCGGAAGCCCGGGGCGCACCCACAGAGTGTTTTATTGGCAGCCTCTACCCCCCGTTCTTTGTCCGCGCGCTGGCGGAAATCTTATTCAAACGCGAACCACGCGTTTGAATGATTCCCTACTCTAACAATCGCGCGCGGTCGAGCTTTGTTCCGGCTGGAACTGCCGCTTTCTTGTAAGAAAACTTTCATGATAGCTCCGTTCCTCCTTAGGCTCCGTAGTCCTTAATCTTTGTCCGTGTGCCGGAAGAGGACTTTGTCAGAAGTTCCACGCCGGATTCTTCGACTGCGTCCGCCCCTTGTCCATGAGCCGTTGCAACTCCAGCACCTTGCCCGGATACTCCGAAGCCACGTTGCGCAGCTCTTTCGGATCGCGCGACAGGTTGTAAAGCTCGTATCGCACCTTCGACGGGTCGCCGGACAATTGTTTGGCATTCAGCCGAATCAGTTTCCAGTTGTCGCGGATCACCGCCTGTTTGCCCCCCTCCTCATGGAATTCGAAATAGAGGTGGTCGTGTTTCGGCTGTTCACCCTCGCCCGTCCATTCCGGCAACATCGAGATGCCGTCCACCCCTTTCGGCACCTCCGCATCCACGATGTCGCAGACCGTCGGCAGGAAGTCCCAGAACGCTGAAACGTGGTAGCTCACGCTCCCCGGAGCGATGTGTCCCGGCCACACCACGATGAACGGCGTCCGGATCCCACCCTCGTAAAGGTCGCGTTTCGTGCCTCGGAACAGTGAGTTGCTGTTGAAATAGTTCGGGTCGTGTCCCCCCTCGATGTGCGTCCCGTTATCGGAGCTGAAGATGAAAATCGTGTTGTCGAGCTGCCCCGTTTCGCGCAGCTTGGCGACCAGTCTGCCTACGTTGTCGTCGATGCGCTTCACCATCGCCGCGAAAGCCGCCCGCGGCTGTGCCTGTGCTCCGTACCAGTCGCCCTTGAACGGCGTTTCCTGAAACTTGCCCTCGAACGGTTTCATCTCCTCCGCCGGCAGCACCAGCTCGGCGTGCGGCAGCGTCGTGGCGAATTCGAGGAAGAACGGTTTGCCTGCCGCCACGCTCCGGTCGATGAACGACAGGGCGTGCTGCGTTGTCAGTTCGTCGGAATATTGCGTGCCGTCGAGCTCGATTTTCCGGCCGTTTTCGTAGAGCTTTTTCGGATAATAGTGGTGTGCGTCCACCTGTGCCTGGTGGCCGTAGAAGTAGTCGAAACCCTGGTTCCCTACGCCCCCCTCTTCCGGATAGCCTCCAAGGCCCCATTTCCCGGTGATCCCGGTAGCGTAGCCTTTCGATTTGAGCACCTCGGCCACGGTCACCTCTTCAGCAGGCAGCGAGTAGTCGTACGTCGTGCCGTCCTCCAACTTTCGACCGTCGTTACCCCGAACCCCTGCGTGCCCCGTGTGTTTGCCGGTCAGCAGCACGGCGCGGCTCGGCGCCGAGACGGTCGAACCGGCGTAGTGTTGCATGAACTGCATCCCGGCACGTGCCAGCGAGTCGATGTGCGGGGTCGGAATGGTGCGCTGCCCGTAAGCACCGATGTCGCCGATGCCGAGGTCGTCGGTCAGGACGAAAACGATGTTCGGCAGGCGTCGTGCGACGGTGTCGATCGGCGCAGGGGTTGCTTTTCTCCCCCGTGCTGTTCCGGAGAGTGGCATGGCGGCCGCGGCGGCCATCAAAAGGCCCCATTCTGAAAGGTGTTTCACGTGATTTCGGTTTTGTTAAAGCGGCAATGTAGTAAATTTTCGTTAAATTCGCCTCGTAGAACTCGGATTCGGACATGAAAATCATCTTTGCTACGGGCAATCGGAACAAATTGAAAGAGATACAGGCGATTCTCGGCGATCGGGCCGAGGTGTCGATTCCGGCGGATCACGGCGTGACGGAAGAGATTCCGGAGGATGCGGCGACGCTGGAGGGAAATGCGTTGCAGAAGGCCCGGTATATTCATGAGCGGACGGGGCTGGACTGCTTTGCGGACGATACGGGGCTGGAGGTCGAGGCGCTGGGAGGCGAGCCGGGCGTCTTCTCGGCGCGCTATGCGGCGGTGAACGGTGCGGGCGAGAGGCATGCCTCGGCGGATAATATGGCTTTGCTGCTCAGGCGGCTGGAGGGACAGCAGAATCGACGGGCGCGATTCCGGACGGTGATCGCGCTGATTCGGAACGGCGAGGAGCACCTCTTCGAGGGGATTGTGAACGGCGAGATCACGCTCGAAAAGAGCGGCACGGAGGGGTTCGGCTACGACCCGGTTTTCCAGCCGGAGGGGTATGCGGTGACTTTTGCCGAGATGGCGCCGGAACTGAAAAACCGGATCAGCCATCGCGGACGGGCGACGGCGCGGCTCATCGAGTTTCTGAACGCAGAGGGCGGGGAATAAACGGTACGATTTAATCTTTTCGGAAAGATGGCGAAATACAAAAGAATATTGCTGAAACTCAGCGGTGAATCGCTTCAGGGGAAACAGGGATACGGATTGGATCCGGAGGTGCTGGCTTCGTATGCCGCTCAAATTCGGGCGGTGGCGGAGGCGGGAGTAGAGGTCGGGATCGTGATCGGAGGCGGGAATATTTTCCGCGGAATGACGGGCGTCGGTAAAGGGTTCGACCGGGTGCGGGGAGATCAGATGGGGATGCTGGCGACGGTGATTAACTCGCTGGCTTTGCAGTCGGCGATCGAGAATGCGGGCGGACGGGCCTGTGTGCTGACTTCGATTCCGATGGGGCCGGTGGGGGCGGGAATTTACTCCAAGTTCCGGGCGCTGGAGCTGATGCGCGAGGGGTATGTGGTGATTATCGGGGGCGGAACGGGCAACCCGTTCTTTACGACCGATACGGCTTCGGCGTTGCGCGGGGTGGAGATCGAGGCGGATGTGCTGCTCAAGGGCACGAGGGTCGACGGGGTCTATACGGCGGATCCGGAGAAGGATCCGGCGGCGGTGAAGTATGACCGGATTTCGTTTGCGGAGGTGATCGAAAAGCGTCTCAAGGTGATGGACCTGACGGCATTTACGATGTGTATGGAGAACCGGCTGCCGATTATCGTTTTCGACATGGATACGCCGGACAATCTGGAGCGGGTGTTGGCGGCGGACGGCGCTTTGGCGGAGGTGGGGACGCTCGTGCATAATTAATTTGGAAAATAAATAAGATCGAAAAAATATGGGACAGAAAAGAGCAATCATCGACGCGGCGATGCCGCGTATGGACAAGGCTTTCGCACATTTCGAATCGGAAATCGCGTCGATCAAGGCGGGCAAGGCGAGTCCGAATGTGCTGAACGGGGTGATGGTGGAGTCGTACGGGGCGCAGATGCCGGTCAATCAGGTGGCCAGCGTGACGGTGCCGGATGCGCGGACGATTCTGGTTCAGCCGTGGGACAAGAATCTGCTGGCACCGATCGAAAAGGCGATTATCAATTCCAATCTGGGGATGACGCCGTCGAATAACGGGGAGACGATTCGGCTCAACGTGCCGCCGTTGACGGAGGAGCGTCGGAAGGAGCTGATGAAGCAGATCAAAGCGGAGGCGGAGACGTGTCGGGTGGCATTGCGGGGGGTACGCCGCGATGCGATCGAGGCGATTAAGAAGGCGATCAAGGCGGACGGTCTGCCGGAGGATGTGGCGAAGGATGGTGAGGATGAGGTGCAGAAGATCGTGGACGGTTTCTCGAAACGGATCGATGAGGTGTTGGCGGTGAAGGAGAAAGAGATTATGACGGTGTAGATGGAGTTGATTTTTAAATCTATGGATAACGGGTGGCTTTGTGCCACCCGTTTTGGTTTATATACTGGTCGGGTTTGCTGTGTGGTGATTGGGTAGAGGCTGCCGGTTGTTAGTAGGGTAGTTCCAGCCCATTGCCCACCGCGGGCCCGCGGCCCGTTTATTCCGAGAGGCAACGCAACTGAAGACCGTAGGCACGGTTCGCCGAGTGGCTGGGGCTGAGTTCTGTCGCATAGAAGTGCAAGTACATCCCGCTGATCCCACTGGCCGTAGAAGCCCAGCTGTAACCATAGTCGCCGACGTAGCTCAGCGCGCCCGAGGCGCTGCCGCGGAAGCCCGGGGCGGGAGAGAAACCGACAGAGACGACAGACCCGTCAGAAACGGTGCGACGAAAAGAGCGTGTAGCCGAAATTGAAGACCAGCTGCCAGTTTTTTCGCCCCGTGCTGTACTTGTTGAGCGTCAGCGACGCCGGCCCGATAAACGTCTGATAGACCAGCGAACCGCCGAAAACGAACTCCGAACGGTGTTGCAGCCGATTCCAAAACTCGCCCCCCGTCCATCCGTGGTCGTACACCACCTCCTGCGGGACGAACGCAAACGCGTACGATTTGATATAGAGGTTATTGACGATATTGAAAACCGGAATCACCCCCGCGCCGATGTATGAACGCGAGCGGTATTCCGGCATGAACATCGTCCGCATGAGCGGAATCGGTTGAAAAGCCGGCAACGAAAATGCCGTCGCCAGAGGATTTTCGAACTCCGGGTGGTTCGAGAAGGTCGCCTCGCCCAGAATTCCGAACGTAAACCATTTGGAAAACGGGAAATACTGTTCGTAGCGGTAGCGTAGCTCGACCCAATTCCGGTTGTGTCTCCGGAGCGGCGTCGGCACCTCGCCGGAGAGACCCGGCTGGAAATTTTCCAGCCCCTCCGTAAAGCGCAGCTGCAAGACATGCTCCTTTCCGAGGTTCGGATAGAGCGTCCGGTTCATCGAACGCTGCTGCACCTCTGCCGAGAGCGTCGCATAGGTGAACCGGCTTTGGTCCGGCTTCTCTATATTGGTGAACACCTGCTGGAAATAGTAATCCTCCGTCACCCCCAGCGCCAGATGGGTGCGGAAAGCCGCGTTTTCGACCATCGGCATCGGAATGGCCAGCGTCGTCACAAATGTGTTGGCGTGTCGCGTCCGGTAACGCCAGTCCCGGTTGCGATAGTAGCGACTCATGTGGTTCGCCTGATAGTCGAAATCTTCGTACGAGTAGCTGTAATTGACGAAAAACGGAAAGTTCGTATAGATGTCGTGCCGACCTCCCACCATCACCGAGTTGTAGAAAGTGCCGAAGAATCCCTGAATGCCGTAAGTCGAGACATTGCGTCCCACCGTCTGGTAGTTCAGCGCCGCGAAACCCTGGTTCAGCGCCGTGGACGAGATGTTCCCCCCTAACGAGAACCGGAGGCTCGCCTGTGTCTGCAACTTGAGTTTCATGCGGAAAAATCCCGTCTCCGGGTTGTAGGTCACCTCCGGGAAGTCTCCCGAAAAGATACCTCCGGCCAAAATCTGCATGTATTTGCGCTCGAAGTAGGCCAGGTCGAAAATCTGGTTCGGCCGCACGCCCAACTGCCGGTAGACGTATTGCGTCTGTTTCGGAGTCAGTCCCTCGATTTGTACTTCGTCGAAAATCAGCGGTTTGATCTTCGACCGGAAGGCCGCGCGTTTGGCCGCGATCTCCTCGTCCGACACCCGGCGAGCGATCCGTTCGCGAATCAGCGGCATCTGGCGCATGGCGTCCTCGTATCCCCGGGCCATGATGTAGCTGGCTTTGTCGTAGTCCAGCACCCCCACCTCTTTGAATTTGCGGCGGATCTCGATATCGAGGCTGTCGCGCAGCGAGTAGTCGGTTTTTCCCGTCGCCATGACGCTCATCTGTTCGACGACATTGTCGGCCGTCGGAGCTTCGTAGTTCGACGAGCAGATGCCGCCGATCAGGATATCCGGGTGGAAAGCCGAGTCGAGCGGTTGCCACGGATAGTTGTTGTAGAGTCCGCCGTCGAACAGTACCACGCTGTCCTGGGAGAGCGGTTTGAAGACCAGCGGAATGGTCATCGAGGCCCGGATCGCGAACGGCAGGCTCCCCCGGTCGAAGACGACGGACTCTTTTTCGAACACGTTCGACGCGTTGCACCGGAAAGGCACCATCAGGCTGTCGAAGTCGTTGCCGGCCGCTCCCGAAGCCGGGTAGAGCATCCGGATAAACGCCAGATCCAACAGGTAAGGCGAAACCAGGTTCGTGGGGAGCTGGAGGGCCGCTTTCTTCGGCGCTTTGGGGTCGAAGCGCACCGACATCATGGTCGGTGTCGGCTCGAACTTCTTGAAGTAGTAGTTGTTGTCGAGGTCGGTGCTCTTGGCGGACAACCAGCGTTGGACGCTGTCGGTGATGAAAAAACGGATCATCTCGTCCGGCGAATAGCCTGCCGCGTACATCCCGCCGACGATCGCCCCCATCGATGCCCCCGAGATGTAGTCGATCGGGATGTTGTTCTCTTCCAGAGCTTTGAGTATCCCCACGTGGTACAAACCCTTGGCTCCGCCGCCGCTCAGCACGACCCCCACGCGCTGGCCCCGCGCGACGAGTCCGAGCGTCAGAAAAAAACAGAGGATAAGAAATCGTTTCATGATAGCCCGCATTTTACGGGAAATTAATACATTTGTCCGCGAAATTTTACGCCTCGACAGATGACAAAAATAAGCATAAAGTTAGTAAAAATTTTCGGACTCGGGTCGTTGGCTCTCCTTTCGGGCTTCGGCATCGAATCGGCCACGGCGGCCCGGAAACTCGTGGCGGGACAGGGGGCGCACTATGTCGTGAAGATGAAGACCTCGCGCGGGACGGTGCGATTCCGCCTCTACAACGACACGCCGCTCCACCGCGACAACTTCGTCCGGCTGGCCGAGCGGGGGTTCTACGACAACCTGCTGTTCCACCGCGTGATTCGCGACTTCATGATCCAGACGGGCGACCCGCAGAGTATCGAAGGGTCGCAGGTGACGGTCTACGGCGAGAACGACGCGGGGTATAAGCTGGATGCGGAGATCGTTCCGCGCCACTATCATCGTCGCGGAGCGGTGGCGGCGGCGCGCGAAGGCGATGCGCTCAATCCGGAACGGAGGTCGTCCGGGTCTCAGTTCTATATCGTCACGGGGCGGGTGCACAACGACAGCACGCTGACGGCTGCCCGGCATCGGATTGCGGCGGGAGCGGCCGATCCGGCCGGGGCGCAGATTACGCCGCAGCGTGAACGGGTCTATCGCACGGCGGGCGGAGCGCCGCATCTGGACGGCAGCTACACCGTCTTCGGCGAGGTGATCGGCGGGATGGGACGCGTGGTGAGGATTTCGAAACTGCCGACCGACTCGCAGGATCGACCGAAAAACGAGGATGTATACATCAAAAGCATGACCGTCAAGGTCGTCAAAGACCAGCGCAGAGATCGGTAACAACGGAGGATTCAAAACAGCATTCGTATGCAAATAGAGGTACTGAAATCGAAGATCCATCGCGTGCGCGTGACCGAGGCCAACCTCGATTACGTCGGCAGCATCACCATCGACAAGGCGTTGATGGAGGCGGCCAACATCATTGCGGGCGAAAAGGTACAGATTGTCGATAACCATAACGGCGAGCGGTTCGAGACCTACGTGATCGAGGGCGAGGCGGAGAGCGGCTGCATCTGCGTGAACGGTGCGGCGGCCCGGCGCGTGGCGGTGGGCGACGTCGTGATCATCATGTCCTACGGCATCATGGAGTTCGAGGAGGCGAAGACGTTCCGTCCCAGCGTCGTTTTTCCCGATACCGAGACCAACCGGATCGTTCGGTAGGGACTCTCTCGTTGTCAATGTGTTGCGTTTTCGACCGCCGGGTGCGGTCGGAAACGCTTTTTTCGTGGGAAAAATTTCGGGCCGATCGCTTCGATAATAGAGAAAAACGGATAAATTTGCTTTCCGAAAAACGAAATCGACACTATGAAAAAAATACTCATCGTAGGTGCGGGCGGACAGATCGGTTCGGAGCTGACCGAGCACCTGAGGGGCATCTATGGACAACACCAGGTCATTGCAGCCGACATTCACGGCGATCGCGAGGACAATGACTTCGTACACCTCGACGCGCTCGATGCCGAGGCGATGGCCCGGGTGGTGCGCGAACAGCGGATCGACACGATTTTCAACCTCGTGGCGCTGCTCTCGGCGACCGGCGAGGCCAATCCGCAGAAGGCCTGGAGGGTGAATATGGGGGCTTTGATGAACGCCTTGGAGGTGGCGCGGGAGTACAATTGCGCGGTCTTCACGCCCAGCTCGATCGGCGCTTTCGGGCCCGATGCGCCGAAGGACGGGACGCCGCAGGATACGCCGATGCACCCGACCACGATCTACGGGGTGTGCAAGGTGACGGGCGAGTTGCTCGGCAATTACTACTTCCAGCGTTTCGGAGTCGATGCCCGGAGCGTGCGGCTGCCGGGGGTCATCTCGTCGCAGGCGCTGCCGGGCGGCGGGACGACGGACTATGCGGTCGAGATCTTTTACGCCGCTTTGCGGGGCGAACGGTTCGTGTGTCCGGTGCCGCACGACCGGTTTATGGATATGATCTACATGCCGGACGTGCTGGACGCGATGGTGGGGCTGATGGAGGCCGACCCGGCCCGGCTGAAGCATCGGAACGGGTATAACGTGGCTTCGATGAGCTTCTCGCCGGAGATGATCTATGCCGAGATCCGGAAACACATTCCGTCGTTCGAGATGGTCTATGAGATCGACCCGGTGAAGGATGCGATTTCGGACGGGTGGCCCAACCGGATGGACGACAGCGTGGCGCGCGAGGAGTGGGGATGGTCGCCCAAGTGGGGGCTGTCGGAGATGACGACGGACATGCTCGAAGTACTCGGGCGGAGACTGAAGAAATAGGCTCCCGACTGAACGATTAAAGAGCTCGTATATGCCTCATATCAAGTGCGATCGCTGCGGGAAACTGGTCGAAATCCATTCGGCCTATATGGTTTTTTGCCCGGCGTGTCGGCGCAAGATGGGAAACAGCTATCCGGAGTGGAGCAAACGCCATCCGGAGGCGGATTTCGAGGCCTATGTGAGCGAGATGGCGGTGAGCGATACGGCGATTCGGGGGGCGAGGGAGCAGCGGCGGATCGGACGGGCCATCGTGCGGGGACGGGCGTTCCGGCGGGCGGCGTGGGCGGTGGGCGCCGCGGTGGTGCTGACGGTCTTGGGATTCGTCGGGTATGGGATGTGGAATCGCTATCTGCGGAGCGCGTCGATCGACGCGCTGTTGAAACAGGCGTGGCGGGTCGCTTATTACGAAGATTTGGGCGCGACGCTCAAGTTTCCGTATCCGCTGGAGGCGGTGGCGGAGTTCTCGGCCGATTCGCTCCAGCGACAAAACGACCGGCTGACGGCCGATACGGTGGAGCGGCAGGTGGTGTTGGGGGCGGCGAGCCGGCGTTGGGCCGAGCCGGGGACGGTGAGTGTGACGGCCAGCCGGATCGACTATCGGCCTGATTTCGGGGTGGATCGCGATATCGCTACGCGGCAGATTCTGCTCGACATGTTGCAGGAGAACGGCTTGCAGGGGTTCGAATACTATCGGAACGACTATTCGGTGCCGAACGTGCGGGCGCGGAGCTTGTCGGGGAGCTATCTGTTAGGGGTGGAGGCGTTCGAGTTCCGGGCGCTGATGGCGCAGTACGGACATACCGTCTGGTATTTCATGGTCGCCTATCCGCGGTCGAAGCCGGAGGGGCTGCTGGTGGCCGAGCGGTTTTTTCAGGGGATTCTGATCGACCGGCGGCTGACCGGCGCGACGTTATAGCAGCGGGTAGAGTTTCTCTAACGTCATCCCGCGCGATCCTTTGATCAATACTTGTGCGTTCCGAATCACGATCTCGCCGTTTTCGACAGCGGCCATCCATTCCGTCACGTTCGCAAACGCACGGATAATCAGCGGTTTCCCGTCCCTCGAAGCGTTGGAAGCGGCGAGTGCCGCCGAAAATTCCGGGCCGACCACGTAGCAGGTTAAAGCGGCAGATCTGGTCGCAGCTGTCTCGGCAATCCGGTCGATAATCGCCCGGTGTTCTTCTCGGGAAAAATACCCCAATTCGCGCATGTCGCCGAGAATCAAAATCTTACCTCCTTCGAAACCATCGTCCGGCAACGCCAGAAAGTTGTCCACCGCCGCCCGCATGCTCGACGGGTTGGCGTTGTAGGCATCCTTATATAGAGTGTTCCCCGTCCCGTTTGCTGAACGGCTCACCTGCGAGCGGTTGTTGTCTGGCACATAGGCCGCCACAGCCGCCAATGCCGCGTCGGTCGGAATGCCGAAATAAGCTCCTGCCGCCACCGCCGCCACCACGTTCGCCAAATTGTACGTTCCCGCCAGATGGGTCTGCACTTCGCCGTCCGCCGTATCCAGCGTCAGCGGGTCGCCCCCGGTCGCAGAGAGGCCGAACGCCGCTGCCGAGTAGCCTACAGTCGCCCCATGACCGGTATCTGAGGAGAAGCGTTCGCCCGCCATCTCCGCCAACACCGGATCGTCCGTCGGATAGAGCGCGGTTCCGCTATGAGCGGCCAGATAGTCGTATAGCTCTCCTTTCCCCAAGCGCACCCCTTCCGGGCCGCCGAATCCCTCCAAATGCGCCCGTCCTACGTTGGTAATCAGTCCGATATTCGGTGCCGCGATCTCGCACAAGGCCGCAATCTCGCCCCGGTGGTTCGCCCCCATCTCCACGATCGCCACGTCGTCTTCCTCGGTTATGGAGAGCAAGGTCAACGGCACGCCGATATGATTGTTCAGATTCCCCCGGGTAGACGCTACCCGGTATTTCGTCCCCAAAACGCGGGAGATCAGCTCCTTGGTCGTCGTCTTGCCGTTGCTCCCGGTTAGGGCGATCACCGGCAGGCCCAGCATCTGCCGATGGTAAGCCGCCAGCTCCTGCAATGCCGCCAACGTATCCTTCACCACGAAATATTTAGCCGCCTCCGTCGATGCCGGTTTAATCCCCTTGGGCAATCGGTCGTGCACAACGGCGGCGCAAGCGCCATCCGCTATCGCCTGTACGGCGTAGTCGTTGCCGTCGAAATTCTCGCCTTTCAGGGCGAAGAAGATCGGCGCGGCCAACTCCCATACAGCCCGGCTGTCGGTGGTCACCACCCCGCCGTTCTCGCAGTAGAGCTCGTAGAGCTCAGACAAACTCTTCCCCAAACCGGTATTTGACATCTTCCACGTAATTTCGGATATTCTGTTCGTTTTCGCGACGACAAATCAGCAGGGCATTGTCCTTTTCCACCACCAAATAGTCCGTCAAGCCTTCGACTATCGCGACTTTGCCGGCCGGGATGTTCACCACCGTCCCCGTCGTTCCGTAGCTCAACACCCCGCCGCCTCCGCAAAAGGCGTTCCCCTGTTCGTCGCGCACGGCATGCTGGTAGAGCGAGCCCCAGGTGCCGATGTCGCTCCAGCCGAAGTCGCCGCAACGGACGTAGACGTTCGGCGATTTCTCCATAATGCCGTAGTCGATCGAAATGTTCTCGCACGACGGGTAGATCGTATTGATGAAAGCCTGTTCTTTGTCCGTCCCGAATCGTCCGGTTCCTCCGGCGAAGGTGGCGTTCATCTCCGGCAGCCACCGCTGGAAAGCGCTAAGAATGCCTCGCACCGACCAGATGAAGATCCCCGAGTTCCAGAAAAATTCGCCGCTCTCGACGAAGACCCGGGCCATCTCGATATTGGGTTTTTCGGTGAAGGTCTTCACCTTCCGCACCTCCGTCCCGGCCGTCTCGTCGTGCGGCGCGGTGTCGATCTGGATGTAGCCGTATCCCGTCTCCGGCCGCGACGGACGGATGCCGATGGTCATCAGGTTGTCGGTGCCCGAGACGAAGTCGATCCCTTCGCGGACGATCTCCTGGAACTCCGCTTCGCCGGTGATAATATGGTCTGACGGAGCGACGATCATCGTGGCCTCCGGATTCCGCGCCGCGATCCGGTAGGTGGCATAGGCCACGCACGGAGCGGTATTGCGTCGCACCGGTTCGGTCAGTATCTGTTCGGGAGCCAGCTCGGGCAGGTGTTCCCGCACGAGGTCGCGGTAGAGTTCGCTGGTCACGACTAAAAAGTTTTCGACCGGCACCAGCGGCAGAAAACGTTCGAATGTGCAACGGATAAAGCTTTTCCCCGTGCCGAGCACGTCGAGGAATTGTTTCGGCATCCGGTTCTTGCTGAGGGGCCAGAATCGGCTGCCGATGCCGCCGGCCATGATGACGCAATAGGCGTTCGGGTTCGGATTCATGCGGTTTTAAGACGTTGGGTTTGTTCTCTGTAAAAACAGCGCGGGATCGGGCGGTTTACCAGACGATCGGCGTCTGTCCCGTCGAGACGAGGTATTCGTTCGCGCGGCTGAAATGTTTGCAGCCGAAGAAGCCTCGGAATGCCGACAGCGGCGACGGGTGCGGAGCGGTCAGGATGCAGTTTTCCGCCGGATCGACCGCCGCCGCTTTCCGCTGGGCGTACGACCCCCAGAGCATATAGACGACATGGTTTTTCCGCTGGGCGATCGTCCGCACCACCGCGTCCGTAAACTCTTCCCAGCCCTTCCCCGCATGCGACGTGGGCGTGTGTGCCTGCACCGTCAGCACCGAGTTCAGCATCAGCACCCCCTGCTCCGCCCACCGGTCGAGTTCGCCCGTCTCGGGATACGGCGCTCCCGTGTCGTCGCTCACCTCTTTCAGGATGTTCTGCAACGACGGCGGAAACTGTGTTCCCGCGGCCACCGAAAAGCAGAGCCCGTTGGCCTGTCCCACGTTATGATAGGGATCCTGGCCGATAATCACCACCTTCAGCCGGTCGGCCGGGCAGCTGTCGAAAGCGCGGAAGATGTTCGCCGCCGGCGGAAAAACCACGTGGGTCTGATACGCCTCCCGCACGAAAGCGGTCAGTTGGTCGAAATAGGGCTTCCCGAACTCCTCGTTCAGCAGCTCCTGCCACGAAGGGTCTATCTTGACGTTTGCCATCGTGCCGATACTTATTTCGCGGCGTAAAAGCAGCGTTTCGGCGACTCGGCCCGACCCTCTTTGACCAGATTCTTGATCGCTTTGTCCACGTCGGCTTTCGGCAGACCGGTCGCTTCGGCGATCTCGACCGACTTCATCGGCGCACCGCTCTTTTTCAGCGCTTCGAGTACTTTTTCTTCGTTCATGATCGATGTTTTTGGGGCTCTTTCGGGTGAAGAGCGAAAAATCCGAGCGTAAAATTAGAAAAAAAAGTAATTTTAGGACGAATTTACCGGTGCGCTAAAAACAAAACGTATCTATCATATGAATTTCAAGTTTCGGAACTTTGCGCGGCTTTTGGCGGCGACGGCCGCTGTCGTCGGGGCGACCGGGGCGTATGCCCAGCGGCCCGCGGCCGGCGAGGCGGCGCCTGTGGACAGCAGCGTCCGGGTCGGCGTGCTGCCCAACGGCATCACCTATTACCTCAAACACAACGACAAACCGGCCCGGAGGGCCAATTTCCACATCTACTACAAAGTGGGGGCGATCCAGGAGACCGATGCCCAGAACGGGCTGGCCCATTTCCTCGAACACATGGCCTTCAACGGGTCGCAGCACTTCCCGGGCAACTCGATGATCGACTGGCTGTCGGGGATCGGCGTGCGGTTCGGCGAGAATCTCAACGCGGCGACGGGGCAGGAGCAGACCACTTATATGATTACCGACGTGCCTTTGACCCGGGACGGAATCGTCGACTCGGCCTTGCTGATCCTTCACGACTGGGCCGGGCGGATCACGCTCGACACCGCCGATATTGATAAGGAGCGCGGCGTGATTACCGAAGAGTGGCGACAGGGGAACTCGGCCGGGCGGCGGGTGTTCGAACGGCAGTCGCCCGTGCTTTTCAACGGATCGCTCTACGCCCGGCGCAACGTAATCGGCAATCAGGAGGTGATTCAGGGGTTTGCCTACGACGAGTTGCGGGATTTCTACCGGAAGTGGTACCGGCCCGACTTGCAGGCCTTCTTCATCGTCGGGGATTTCGACGTGGACAGCATGGAGCAGCGGTTGAAGCGGACGATGGCCGACCTGCCTGCCGCCGCCGTGCGGACGCCGAAAGCGACGGTGACGGTCGAGGATAACGAACTGCCGCTCGTTTCGGTCGTTTCGGATCCCGAACTGACCGGCACGTCGGTCGAACTGCTCTTCCGCGACGAGCCCTTGCGGGATCGGTACGACGGGATGGAGCGGTTGTGGAACCAGTATGTCCGTTCGCTGGCCGCGCGGATGCTGAGTATCCGGTTCGTCGATCTGGCGCGGCAGGAGGGGGCGCCTTTCCGGAGTGCGGGGTGCAATTACTCCCCGGTCGTGCGGCCGTTCGATGCCTTTTTCGTAGCGGGTTCGGCGCGCGACGGCGAGGCGCTGCGCACCCTCGAAGCCTTGTACACCGAGCTCTGCCGGGTGCGGGCCAACGGTTTCGTCGCGTCGGAGCTGGATCGGGTCAAACTGGAAACCATGCGTCAGACCGAGAGCTATTTCGAGAACCGGAACGACCGCAAAAACGGCGAGTTTGTCTCGGAATATATGCGCCATTTCGAGAGCGGCGAACCTTACCTGACTCCGGAGCAGGATTTGGCGATCACCCGGCGGATTCTCGACGCTATTTCGCTGGAGGATGTGAATCGCGTGGCGGCGGAGTGGGTGCGCGACCGCAACAGCGCGGTGCTGATCTCGATGCGCGAGGACGAGAAACACCCCCTGCCGACCGAGGCGGAGGTGAGGGAGGTGATCGACCGGGTGAAAAACATCGCTTTCGATGCCTATGAAGAGGTGGCGGCGGCGAACGAGCTGATGGATGCCTCGGCTTTGCCGGGGGCTCCGGTGGTGAAAACGACGGCCGGGAGGTTCGGCTCGACGGTTTGGACGCTGAAGAACGGCGTGCGGGTGGTGGTCAAACCGACGCAGTTGAAAGCCGACGAGGTGCAGATGACCGCTTTCCAGCGCGGCGGGACGACCACGGTCGAAGAGGTGACCGACCTCTATAACCTCGGGATGCTGCCCTCTTATCTGGGGACGACGGGCGTGGGGAACTTCTCGCGCACCGAGCTGGACCGGTATCTGGCGGGGCGCAGGGCCGGGGCGATGCCTTCCGTGGGGTCGTTGTCCCAGGGATTCGGCGGGAGCTGCTCGCCTCGGGATGTCGAGACGATGCTGCAACTCGTATACCTCTACTACACTGCGCCGAGGTTCGAACGCAGCGACTGGAACGTGATGATGGATCGCTACCGTTCGATGCTGCCCGGCGTGACGCAGAATCCGAACTACATCTTGCAGGACAGCTTGTTCCAGACCGTCTACGGGCACAATCCGCGCACCTTCATGCTGATGAGTGCGAAGGTGCTGGACACCGTTTCGCTGGAGCGTACCGAACAACTCTACCGGCATTTCTTCTCCAATGCCGACGGGATGACCTTCGTCTTCGTGGGGAACATCGCGGCCGACTCGTTGAGGCCTCTGGCCGAGAAGTATCTCGGTTCGCTGCCTGCGAAACGCGGGAAGGCGCCGCGATGGGGACGGCATGTCGTGGTGCCGGTGTCGGGCGTTGTGCAGAATATGTATAAGACGCCGCTCGAAAGTCCGAAGGTGACCGCCGTCGAGCTCTATTCCGGCGCGCTGCCTTACACCCTGGCGCGGAGCATCGAGTTGGAGGCGATCCGTTATATGCTGGAGATGCGCTATACCCGGAAGATTCGCGAGGAGCGTGGCGGAACCTATGGGGTGGGCGTCTCGCTGACCTACCAGAAAGAGCCGCTGCCGCGTTTTGCCTACCAGATTTTCTTCGAGACCGACACGGCCAAAATCGGCGAGCTGTTGCCGCTGGTCGGTGAGGAGATCCGGGCCTTGGTGACTGAGGGGGTTACGGCCGACGAGCTGACCCGGACGAAGGAGTTCTTCCTCAAGCGGCATCGCGACGGATTGATTCATAACGGGACGTGGCTCGGCTACCTGACCAGTTGGTACCTGAACGACAACGATCGTTACGACGGTTATGAGGCGGCGGTGCAGGCTTTGACGTCGGAATCGGTGCGGGCCGCGGCTGCGGCGGCTTTCGGACAGGGCAACGTCTGCACCGTGGTGCAGCTGCCGGAGGAGCCGCGCGAAGAGTAAATCGGTATTTATGGAAGTCGAATTGCTGGCTCCGGCCGGAACGGCCGCTATCGGTCGGGCGGCCATCGATGCCGGAGCCGATGCCGTCTATATCGGTGCCGAGCGCTTCGGCGCCCGGGTCGCTGCGGGGAACGCCATGAGCGATATCGCCGGGCTGGCGGAGTATGCCCACGGGTTCGGCGCGCGGGTCTACCTGACGATGAACACCCTGCTGTTCGACGACGAACTTTCGGCGGCACGGGACACCGCCTGGGCGGCCTGCGAGGCCGGGGTCGATGCGCTGATCGTACAGGACATGGCATTTCTGCGGATGGATCTGCCGCCCGTGGCGTTGCATGCCTCGACGCAGACCTTCAACCTGACGCCGGAACGGGCGCTCTTTCTCGCCGAGGCCGGTTTTTCGCGCATCGTGCTGGAGCGGGGAGCTTCGCTGGCGCAGATTCGGGCCATTCGGGCCGCCCTGCCCGAGGAGGTCGAACTGGAGGCGTTCGTGCACGGGGCCATCTGCGTCTCGTACAGCGGACAGTGCTACCTGGGACACGCCTTGTGCGGACGGGGAGGCAACCGGGGCGGCTGCGCCCAACCGTGTCGCGCGCGGTATGACTTGTATGACGATCGGGGCGAGCGGCTGGTGCGCGATCGGGCTTTGCTGTCGGTGCGGGATATGTCGCTCGGCGGGCGGCTCGACGACCTGATCGGTGCCGGCGTCTGTTCGCTCAAGATCGAAGGGCGGCTCAAAGAGGCCGATTATGTGGTCAATAATACCGCTTATTACCACCGGCGGCTGGAGGCGCTGGGGATCGGACGGATTTCGGCGGGGCGCGTGACGTGCGATTTCGAGCCCAACCCCGGGAAGAGCTTTTCGCGGGGCTTCACCACCTATTTTTTTGACGGCAAACAGGCCGGTGTCGCAGCTCCGGAAGCCCGGTCGGTGGGCGAGTCGGTCGGCGTCGTCTCCCGGAGCGACGGGGCGGTTCTGACCTTGAAGTTGAGACCGGACGTGGCGATTCATAACGGAGATGGGCTCTGCTTCCGGACTCCTGCCGGGCTGTTGGAGGGGTGTTCGGTGAACCGGGCCGAGGGGAGTCGGCTCGTACTGAACAAGGCGGTCGAACTGGCGGCGGGGACGGAGGTGTTCCGGAACCTCGATCGGACGTTTCATCCTTCGGCCGTGCGGCGGCTGTCGACCGTTGTCCGGTTTGCGCCGCCCGTGATCTCGGCGGAGGACGAGACGGGGATTTCGGCGGCCGTTTCGCTGCCCGACGGATACGAACCGGCCTCGAATCGGGAGCTGGCGGAACGGAATATCCGGCAGGCGTTTTCGAAGGGGGGCGGAACGATTTTCGAAATCTCGCGCGTGGAGGTGGCGCGGGAGGGCGAGTTGCCGTTCGTTCCGGCGGCAGGGCTGAACGCCTTGCGGCGGGAGTTGCTCGCAGCGCTTCTGGCGGCCCGACTGGAGGCTTATCGGCGGCCGGAACCTTACGTGCGGCCTGCAACGCCGCCGATCGTGCCGCCGGGAGTCGAACGGGATTTCCGGGCCAATATCGCCAATGCCGTGGCCGAACGGTTCTATCGCGAGGCGGGATTCGAGGCGGTGGAAAAGGCGCTGGAGGTGCAGACCGATCCGGAACTGACGGGACGCGAAGTGATGCGGACGCCGTACTGCATCCGGCGCGAGCTGGGACTCTGCCTCCGGGAGCATCCCGAGGAGCGGGGGCGGCGGCTTTTTCTGGAGAACAACGGCGTGCGGCTGGAACTCGAATTCCGGTGCGCCGCGTGCGAAATGGCCGTGATCTATCGCGGTCGCGGCTGACCTGCGCAGGCTGGGAATGCCCGATTTCTCTCCATTTCGGGCTTTCCGATTCGATCGGTCGACGAAAAAATCGCACGCTCATTCCGATGAATGTATTGAAAATCAAAAAACAGTGCGTATCTTTGCAGACCGATTTTGTGTAATTTTTTAAAAAACAAAGAAAAACGACAAAATGCCAACTATCCAACAGTTAGTACGTAAAGGAAGGAAAGACGTGGCGTTCAAGAGCAAAGCTCCGGCTTTGGAAGCTTGTCCGCAGCGTCGCGGCGTGTGCGTGCGTGTCTACACCACCACGCCGAAGAAACCGAACTCGGCGATGCGTAAAGTCGCTCGTGTGCGGTTGACCAACGGGAAAGAGGTCAATGCCTACATCCCGGGCGAAGGGCACAACTTGCAGGAACACTCCATCGTGCTCGTGCGCGGCGGTCGTGTGAAAGACCTGCCGGGGGTACGTTATCACCTCGTTCGCGGGACGCTCGACGCGGCCGGAGTCGACGGGCGGAACCAACGCCGTTCGAAATACGGAACCAAACGCCCGAAAGCGGGAGCGGCTAAGAAATAGTCCGTTCTAAGAACAGAACACACACAACCAAACTAATTTCATCAGTCGCCGATCCCCGGACGGAACCCCTCGCGGACAACCGACCGCTTCGCGCGGCGAAACAAAAAGAAAAATGAGAAAAGCGAAGCCTAAAAAGCGAATTCTACTTCCTGACCCCAAGTTTGGCGACACCCAGGTAACGCGGTTCGTCAATAGCCTGATGTTAGACGGTAAGAAGAGTATTGCATACGGTATTTTCTATGACGCCATAGATATCGTAGGCGAGAAGATGAAGGACACGGAAAAGGCTCCTTTGGAAATTTGGAAAAAAGCGCTCGAAAACATCACCCCGCAGGTCGAAGTCAAATCTCGGCGTGTCGGCGGGGCTACCTTCCAGGTACCGATGGAAGTTCGACCGGAACGCAAAGTGGCCATTAGTATTCGTCACATGTTGCAGTTCGCGCGCAAACGCGCCGGCCGGTCGATGGCAGAAAAACTCGCCGCAGAGATCATGGCGGCATATAATGAAGAAGGCGGCGCATTCAAACGCAAGGAAGAGATGCACCGTATGGCGGAAGCGAACAAAGCATTCGCGCACTTCAGATTCTAAACCGGATACAGGACACAGTTTATGGCAAGAGACCTTAAATTCACCAGAAACATCGGTATCATGGCCCACATCGATGCGGGCAAGACTACCACGACCGAACGGATCCTGTTCTACACCGGGAAAACACACAAAATCGGAGAAACGCACGAAGGGAGTGCGACCATGGACTGGATGGCGCAGGAGCAGGAACGCGGGATTACCATTACCTCGGCTGCTACCACCGCTTTCTGGAACTACAAAGACAATACCTACCAGATCAACATTATCGACACCCCGGGGCACGTGGACTTTACCGTCGAAGTGGAACGCTCGTTGCGCGTTCTCGACGGAGCGGTGGCCACGTTCTGCGCGGTGGGCGGCGTGGAGCCTCAGTCTGAGACCGTGTGGCGCCAGGCGGATAAATACGGAGTGCCGCGGATCGGTTACGTCAACAAGATGGACCGGACGGGCGCCGATTTCTCCAGCGTTTGCGCACAGGTGCACGAACGGCTCGGGGCGAATGCCGTGCCGGTAGTGTTGCCGATCGGTACCGAAGACAAGTTCTCGGGGGTGATCGACCTGGTATACAACCGGGCTTACGTCTACTTCGACGATAAGACCGTCCGGGACAACTACCACATCGAAGAGGTGCCGGACAATATGAAAGAAGAGGTCGCTGCGGCACGGGCCAAGCTGATCGAAGAGGTGGCTGCGTCGGACGATGCCTTGATGGAGAAATTCTTCGAGGATCCGGATGCCATTACGCCGGACGAAATCATCGTCGCGCTGCGGAAAGCTACCATCAATATGTCGGTGGTGCCGATGCTCTGCGGTTCATCGTTCAAGAACAAGGGGGTGCAGCTCTTGCTGGACTCGATCGTCGCATACCTGCCGTCGCCGCTCGATGTAGAGGCTATCGTAGGGACCGACCCGCGGACGGACGAAGAGACCAAACGCCATCCGAGTGAAGCCGATCCGTTCTGCGCTTTGGCCTTCAAGATTGCAACCGACCCGTTCGTGGGACGTCTCGGATTTATCCGCGTATATTCGGGGAAATTGGATGCAGGTTCGTACACGTTCAACTCTCGTTCAGGGAAGAAGGAACGCATCTCGCGTATCTACCAGATGCACGCCAATAAACAGAACCCGATCGAATTCGTCGGGGCTGGGGATATTGCTGCGGCTGTCGGGTTCAAGGATGTGCGTACCGGCGATACCTTGTGCGACGAAAACCACCCGATCGTGCTCGAATCCATGACCTTCCCGGAACCGGTGATCGGGCTCGCCATCGAACCCAAAACCCAGAAAGACCTCGATAAACTTGGGGTAGGGCTGGGGAAACTGGCTGAAGAAGACCCGACCTTTACGGTTAAGACGGATGAAGACTCCGGACAGACCGTCATCTCGGGGATGGGGGAATTGCACCTGGAAATCATCGTCGACCGCTTGAAACGCGAATTCGGCGTCGAAATCAACCAGGGCGCCCCGCAGGTGAACTACAAGGAAGCGTTGACCGGGACGTTCGAACACCGCGAAGTGTTCAAGAAACAGACCGGGGGGCGCGGTAAGTTCGCCGACATCATCTTCGAAATCGGGCCGGCTTCAAGCAAAGAAGTGGTCGGCCTGGAATTCGTCGACGTGGTCAAAGGGGGGAATATTCCCAAGGAATTTATCCCGGCTGTGCAGAAAGGGTTCGCTTCGGCGATGGAAAACGGCGCTTTGGCCGGCTATCCGATCGACGCCATGAAGGTGACCTTGAAAGACGGTTCGTTCCACCCGGTCGACTCGGATGCCTTGTCGTTCGAAATCTGTGCCCGGAACGGGTTCCGGCATGCGGCCATCAAGGCCAATCCGGTGATTATGGAGCCGATTATGGCGGTCGAAGTCGTTACCCCGGAAGAAAACATGGGGGATATCATCGGCGACCTCAATAAACGGCGCGGCCAGATCTCCGGGATGGAATCCAAAGGGAATGCCCGGGTGGTCAAGGCGAAAGTGCCGCTGGCAGAGATGTTCGGCTATGTGACTGTACTGCGGACGATTTCGTCGGGTCGTGCGACCAGTTCGATGGAATTCTCGCACTTCGAAGCCGTGCCGAACAACGTCTCCAAGGAGATCATCGAAAAAGCAAGTGGTAAATTCAAAAACGAAGACGAATAATGAGCCAGAAAATCAGAATAAAACTCAAATCCTACGATCACAATCTGGTGGACAAGTCTGCCGAAAAGATCGTCAAGACGGTGAAATCGACCGGAGCTGTGGTCAGCGGGCCGATTCCACTGCCTACCAACAAAAAGATCTTCACCATCAACCGGTCGACTTTCGTCAACAAGAAGTCGCGCGAACAGTTCCAGCTCTCTACGTTTAAGCGGATTCTGGACATCTACAGCTCGACCTCCAAGACCATCGACGCCTTGATGAAACTCGAACTCCCGAGCGGGGTAGAGGTTGAGATTAAAGTCTGAGGATTTTAAATAGATAAGATTCGTCTACAATGTTGTTCGGAAGCGTTCTCCTTAAGATTTTGAAGGGGGAACGCTTCCGAATTTTTGTTACCAGGGAGTGGATATTTATCTGAAAAAGAAGTTAAATTTGTCATAGAAAACACTTATTGCTATGAAAATACATGCGGTCGCTTTTCTTTGCACGGCAGCGTTGCTGGGCGGATTTGTCTCATGCGGCGGAGGAACCTCTCCGGCGGGGCGGGAGGTGCCCGAAGTGGCTGTGCACGTGGAGCCGCTGCCCGGCGATACCCTGATGCTCGGATACATCGGTTCGGTGACCGTGCGGGACTCCTTGCTCTTTTTGGTCGATTACGGGCGCGCCGGTCAGGCCGACGCATTGGTGCAGCTCTATAGCTATCCGGCCTTGCGGCCGCTGTGTCGGTTCGTCAGCCGGGGGAAAGGGCCCAACGAGACGCTCGGGATATCCGGCTATGTCGTCGATGACGATAGCGTGCGGGTATTTACCATGGTGGCTCCCCGAATGTTCGTCTATGGACTGGCCGATTTGGTGCGCGGCACGCGGCTGCCGGCGCGGGTGATCCCTTATCCGGAAGAGTGCGGAGAGGCAGCCGGGTTCTGTCGGACAGACTCCGGATTCGTGTTCGGGTCTTTTTCCGACGAATCTACCGGGCGCATCGTCCAGATCGACAGCCTCGGAAGTGTGGTCGGGCGCTATTATTCGATACCTTACCGGCCGGAAGATGTCGAACAGTTGGGCGGTGCTCCGGGCAATATGATTCCTTATCTTTGGCAAGCCACCGTGGCTGCGGCGGGCGAGACGGTCGTGTTCGGCACCAAATTGGGTGATGTGCTCGAAATCTATAACCTGCGCGACTCGACCCGGAATCGCGTGGTTCGCGGGCCGGACGGGCCGCCGGAGGTGAAGCGCGACGGGCAGTCTTTCATCTTCGGGCTCAAAAAGGGGTATCGGGATTTGAAAATCGTCGGCGACCGGATTTACGCCCTGTATCGGTATGAGCGGCAGAGCGAAGAGGACGAGGCCGACTCGGCAGAGGAGAATAAGATGAGTGTGTTGCGCGTATTCGATTTCGACGGGAACTGGCTGAAGAGCTATGTGTTGGATCGTCCGCTCGGCTGTTTCGATATGCTGGCCGACGGTCAGACGGTGGTTGCCGGCGACCCGACGGCGGAGTACCAGCTCTGCACCTTCACGCTGCCGGAAGAGTAATGGGTGATAATTAAAAAAATAAAGTTGGATATTGCTTTTTGTGAATATTATGATTTATTTGTGATGGATGTTTTACTTAAAACTTTGATGACATGAAAAAGTTAAACAAAAAAACGATTATCGCCGTATGCGGCGGAATGTTGGTTGCAGCAGGGTCGTATTTGACTTATTTGCAGGCGCAGCCTCAGGAACAGATGTCAGATCTGACATTGGCCAACCTGGAGGCGATGGCAAATGATTTGGATAATCCGGACTTGTTTCGAATTACGTATAGGTGTAGAGGAGAGGGTGATTTGTTCTGTCCGAAGACGGAAGGTACGGCTGGTACGGTGATTGAAAAAACGAAACAATTATGAGGTGGATTACTCAGATATTCCTTGTGTGTTTAGGAGGAGTCTTCGCAGCGTGTGGAGGTAATTCGTCTGTTGTAGATCAAATTGAAACAGACAAAATTCAAGTCGATTCGCTTAAAACGCCGGAAAGTCTCTTTCTGGGGCATGTGCGCCAGGTACTTGTGCGGGATTCGGTTTTGTATATCTGGGATATAAAAAGTCCCTCGATGATGCTTGCCGTGAAATATCCTTCTTTGGAGCCGATTTGCGAGTTCATGCCCAAAGGAAAAGGGCCGGAAGAGTTGTTGGGGCTCGGTGGCTTCGATTTGGATGATCGCTACTTGTATGTCATGGCCAGCCGCGAGCCGAAGATGGCGATATACGCGCTGGACAGTCTGAAACAAGGTGCGCGGCGGCCGTTGCGTATAGTGGAATATCCGAATGAAGTCTCACCGTCATTGGCATTTGCCAAAGCGAATGGAGATACCGTTGTATTGCAGAGTGCAGGGGTAGATCAAAGAGTGCAACTCTGTGATACATCCGGTCATATTTTACGCGTACAATACGCATTGCCGGAGGGTTCTAAAACGAATGAAACGGAGCCGGCATTGATGCCGTATCTTTGGCAGTCTCGGATAGCTTTTCGGGGTGGGTGGCTGGTTCTGGCCGCGCGTTTGGGCGAAGTGCTCGAAATCTGTCACCCTGCCGATACAGTGCAAAAGGTAGTGGTTGTCGGTTCGGATGGAGCACCGGTTATTAGTCCTGAGGGATTTGTGGGGGAGGTAAATGGTTTTATAGAAGTGCGGATTGCCGAAGATAAAATATATGCCATTTATTCCGGAGTCTCCATGAAAGAAGTCGATCGTATCTTCGAGGAAGGAGGTAATGCGCCGTCCGGAGGTCGTTATTTTCGGGTTTATGATCTGAATACAGGTCAACTGGAACGTATTTACGAGCTCGACCGTTATATCTCGACCTTCGACGTGCTGCCGGATGGGCGGACGGTCATTGCAGCCGATCCGAATTCGGAACATCAGCTCTGCACCTTTACTCTGCCCGATTGATTCCGCCGCGATTCAATCCGAACGACAGACGAACCCCGTCCCGAACAGAAAAAGGGCGGGGTTTTCTCGTTCGCTCTTCGGCCCCTTGTCCGCTGAGAATGAATGCCCCACCACCGAAAAAATCCACAGAAAAATTTGATAATCAACCGAAAACCCCTATCTTTGCAGTCGCCTTTGCTCTCTTTATGCAGGTAAGCGATTGATTTCGAGACTCCTGCCGCTGGAGCGAGTTGAAAAGGCAGACACTTTTTTACAAACCATTACCAAACAAAATGTCAGGACTAATTGGGAAAAAAATCGGAATGACATCCGTTTTCAGTGCCGAGGGGAAAAACATCCCATGCACTGTGATCGAAGCTGGTCCGTGTGTGGTTACGCAAGTCAAAACCATCGAAAAGGATGGTTACGCCGCTGTGCAGCTTGCCTATGACGACAAAAAGGAAAAGCACACCAGCAAGCCGATGATGGGCCATTTCGCCAAGGCGGGGACGACCCCGAAGCGGAAAATCGCCGAATTCAAATCGTTTGAAACGATGCCGAACTTGGGCGATACCGTGGGCGTGGATGTGATCGTGGAAGGCGAATGGGTCGATGTGACCGGGATCTCCAAAGGGAAAGGTTTCCAGGGGGTTGTTAAACGGCACGGCTTCGGCGGTGTCGGCGGCCAGACCCACGGTCAGCACAACCGGCAGCGGCACGTAGGGTCGCTGGGTGCATCTTCGTATCCGTCGCGGGTGTTTAAAGGGAAACGCATGCCGGGGCGGACTGGCGGCGAGCAGGTCAAAGTGCTCAATCTGAAAGTGCTCAAAGTGATTCCGGAAAACAACCTCATCCTTGTGAAAGGTTCCATTCCGGGGGCTAAAGGCTCTTATTTGTTAATCGAAGGCTAACCATTCAAGGGGAGGAGATTTAAGTTATGGAACTCAACATACTCGATATCGCCGGCAAAGAGACCGGGAAGAAAGTGACCTTGAACGACGCCGTATTCGCGCTCGAACAGCCGAACGATCACGCCATCTACCTCGACGTGAAGCAATACCTCGCCGATCAGCGTCAGGGAACTCACAAATCGAAACAACGGAACGAAGTGGCCGGTTCCACCCGTAAACTCAAGAAACAGAAAGGGACGGGCGGGGCCAGAAGTGGGTCGATCCTGTCGCCTCTGTTTGTCGGAGGCGGGCGTGTATTCGGGCCCGTGCCGCGCGACTACCGCTTCAAACTCAACAAGAAACTCAAACAACTCGCACGGCGCAGCGCCTTGACCTACAAAGCGAAAAATGCAGCGATTACCGTGGTCGACAGCTTCGAAATGCAACCCAAAACCAAGGAATTTATCGCAGCAGCCAAGAACTTGGGGATCGCTGAAAAGAAGACGCTGGTGATTCTGTGCGGCGATACGGACAACGCCGGCGTGATCCTCGCATCGCGCAACCTGCCGAACGTAAAGGTTATCCAGGCACAGAACCTCAATACCTACGACGTTATGAACGCGGCACACCTGCTGATTGGCGGGGAAGGGGCTGTGGCGGCTATGCAGCAGGTTTGTGGAATCCAGTAACGAAGACCATCTTTTAAAGAAAGATCATGGAAATTTTGATTAAGCCGATATTGACCGAGAAAATGACGGCTCAGGGCGAAAAACTGAACCGCTACGGTTTTATTGTGGATCCGCGGGCGAACAAGCTCCAGATCAAGGCTGCGGTGGAAGCTATGTACGGCGTCGTGGTGACCGATGTCAACACCTGTAACTACGACGGCAAACGCAAGAGCCGCTACACCAAAGCCGGAATGCTCGAAGGGCGTCAGAACCGCTACAAAAAGGCGATCGTCACCCTCGGAGGAGAAGACAAAATCGATTTTTACAGTAATATCTAAAAGACGATGGCAGTTAGAAAATTCAAACCGATGACCCCGGGTCAGAGACATAAAGTTATCGGCACCTTTGACGATATTACGACTTCGACTCCGGAAAAATCACTGGTAACCCCCCTCAAATCCTCAGGAGGGCGGAACAATACCGGGAAAATGACCATGCGCTACATCGGTGGTGGACATAAACGTCAGTACCGCATCATCGACTTCATGCGCAACAAGGATGGCATGACCGCTACGGTCAAAACCATCGAATACGACCCGAACCGCAGCGCGCGGATTGCCCTCGTGGTCTATGCCGACGGCGAAAAACGATACATCGTTGCGCCGGTGGGCTTGACCGTCGGGCAGAAGATCGCCAGCGGAGCGGGCGTCGCACCTGAAGTGGGCAACACACTATTCCTTTCGGAAATTCCTCTTGGTACCGTTGTGCACTGCATCGAACTCACACCCGGCAGGGGCGCTGCAATGGCGCGGTCTGCGGGGACTTACGCTCAGCTGCTTGCCCGCGAGGGGAAGTACGCTATTATTAAACTTCCTTCAGGGGAAACCCGTATGGTGCTCACCACCTGCCGGGCTACGATCGGGACCGTCTCCAATCCGGACCACAGCCTCGAACAAAGCGGCAAAGCAGGGCGCAAGCGCTGGCTCGGGCGGCGTCCGCGCAACCGCGGCGTCGTGATGAACCCCGTCGATCACCCGATGGGTGGGGGTGAAGGACGTGCTTCCGGGGGACACCCGCGCTCGCGTACGGGCGTGCTGGCTAAGGGCTACAAAACCCGCAACCCCAAGAAGACGACTTCCAAATTCATCGTTTCACGGAGGAATAAATAATCTAAATCAAGACAGCGTAAATGAGCCGTTCACTGAAAAAAGGACCGTATATCGAACCGAAACTCGAAGGCAAGATCCTTGCCATGAACGATAGCGGCAAAAAATCGGTTATCAAGACCTGGTCGCGCGCGAGCATGATCTCGCCGGACTTTGTGGGACATACCCTGGCGGTGCATAACGGGAATAAATTTATTCCGGTGTATGTGACCGAAAACATGGTGGGTCACAAGTTGGGTGAATTCGCACCGACCCGCAGCTTCCGCGGTCACGGGGGCAACAAGAAAAAATAGTGTTAAAAAGTAATTCCGTATACCTGTTATGGGTGCAAGAAAAAGATTAAGAGCCGAAAAGCTCAAAGCGGAAAAGCGCTCGATCGCGATCGCGTCGCTGCGCGAATGCCCGACCTCCCCGCGAAAAATGAGACTCGTGGCCGATATGATCCGCGGCGTGGAGATCAATCGCGCGTTGGGGATGCTGCGGTATTCCAAGAAAGAGGCATCGGTACGCCTCGAAAAACTCCTCCGGTCGGCTATCGCCAACTGGGAAGCAAAGAATCAGGGCGTTTCATTGGAAGAGACCCCGCTGTGCGTCAAAACCATCAGCGTCGACGGCGGACGGCAACTCAAACGGATCCAGCCTGCTCCGCAGGGGCGCGCACACCGGATTCGGAAACGTTCCAACCACGTGACCATCATCGTCGACCGGATGGAAATCGCTGCGCCTGCCGTTAAGGAAGCAGCTGCGCCGGCGACCGAAACCAAACCGGCTGCTAAGAAAACCACCGCCGCTACGACTAAAAAAGCGACGACTACGGCCAAGAAAACGACCGCTGCCAAAACCACTACCAAGGCAGCTGCCGATGTGAAACCTGAAAACGCAGCGAACTAAGATGGGACAGAAAGTAAATCCGATTGCCAATCGGCTGGGCATCATTCGGGGTTGGGACTCGTCATGGTATGGCGGCAAGGAATTCCCGGCAAAACTCGTTGAAGACGCCAAAATTCGTAAATACCTCGGAGCACGGTTGGCCAAAGCCAGCGTCTCGAAAATCGTGATCGAACGGACCTTGAAGCTGGTGACCGTTACCATCAGCACCTCGCGGCCCGGGATCATCATCGGGAAAGGCGGCGCTGAGGTGGATAAGTTGAAGGAAGAACTGCGCAAACTGACCGGTAAGGACGTGCAGATCAATATCTTCGAAGTGAAACGACCGGAGTTGGATGCGGTGATTGTATCGAACAATATCGCACGTCAGGTCGAAGGACGTATCTCGTATCGGCGGGCGATCAAGACCACCATTGCATCGACGATGCGGATGGGCGCAGAGGGGATCAAGATCCAGATCTCGGGTCGTGTGGGGGGCGCTGAAATGGCCCGCAGCGAATCGTATAAGGAAGGGAGAATTCCGTTGCATACGTTCCGCGCAGATATCGACTACAACCTCGCCGAAGCTTTGACCAAAGTGGGCCTGTTGGGGGTTAAAGTATGGATCTGCAACGGCGAAGTGTATGCCAAGCGCGATTTGTCGCCGATTGTAGGGATGAGCGCATCCGCAGCAGGACGCGGCGGCGACGACCGTCGCGGAGGCGGACGCGATGACCGCAGAGGCGGTCGGGATGATCGCCGCGGGGCACGTCGCGGGGGACGCGACGACCGTCGTGGAGGTCGCAACTCCAATAATCAGTAAATCTGTCGTCAGACGAAATAAAAGGAACTAACCATGTTACAACCGAAAAAGACGAAATTTCGCAGAATGCAGAAAGGCCGCATGAAAGGTCTGGCACAGAGAGGAGCTGAACTGTCATTCGGATCGTTCGGTATCAAGGCCCTGGAGTCGGCCTGGATCACCGGACGGCAGATCGAGGCCGCTCGTCAGGCCATCGTGCGTCAGATGAAACGTGAAGGCCAGGTGTGGATTCGGATCTTCCCGGACAAACCGATCACCAAAAAACCGGCCGAAGTGCGTATGGGTAAAGGGAAAGGTTCGCCCGAAGGATTCGTGGCGCCGGTTACCCCCGGCCGCATCTTGTTCGAAGCCGAAGGGGTGCCGTTGGAAGTAGCGCAGGAAGCGCTCCGGCTCGGGGCTCAGAAACTGCCCATTACCACCAAGTTCATCATCCGTCGCGATTATACCGAAACCTCTATCTAACACGAAGACATGAAAACATCCGAAATACGTGAACTGACAGCGGGCGAAATCGTCGAACGGGTAGAGACCGAAAAGGCCAACTTGCTGCGTGCCAAAATGAACCACGCCGTTTCGCCGGCCGAAAACTCGACCACCATCAAAAATATGCGCCGCGATATCGCACGTCTGCTGACCATCCTGCGCGAAAAACAAACCACCACTATTAACAAGTAGAGGCCATGGAAGAAAGAAACCTTAGAAAAGAGAGAACCGGGGTGGTCGTCAGCAACAAAATGGACAAATCGATCGTTGTTGCTGTAAAACGGAAAGTGAAACACCCGATCTACGGTAAATTCGTCAATAAAACCACCAAATTCGTCGCCCACGACGAAACCAACGACTGCGGCGAAGGGGATACCGTCCGGATTATGGAAACCCGCCCGCTCAGCAAGTCCAAACGGTGGAGATTAGTAGAAATCATCGAAAGAGCTAAGTAACCATGATACAACAAGAAAGCCGGCTCTCCGTAGCCGATAACAGCGGAGCCAAGGAAGTCCTCTGTATCCGTGTACTTGGCGGTACCGGGCGGCGCTACGCGTCGATCGGGGACAAAATCGTTGTCAGCGTCAAAAGCGCGACCCCGGGCGGCGACATCAAAAAAGGCGCAGTCTCGAAAGCAGTCGTGGTACGCACCAAGAAAGAGGTGCGTCGGCCGGACGGCTCCTACATCCGCTTCGACGACAACGCCGTCGTGTTGCTCAACAACGCCGGTGAAATGCGCGGTACGCGTATCTTCGGGCCGGTGGCCAGAGAGCTTCGCGACGCCAATATGAAAATCATCTCCTTGGCGCCGGAAGTGCTGTAAACCTTCTCTTAACAAACAAACCGAAATGTCAACTAAACTGCATATTAAAAAAGGGGACACGGTGTACGTCAATGCTGGCGACAACAAAGGGCAGCAGGGTAAAGTGCTCGAAGTGCTCGTCGAAAAGCAGCGCGCCATCGTCGAAGGGGTCAATCTGGTGAGCAAACACACCAAACCCAACGCCGCAAATCCTCAGGGCGGGATCGTGAAACGGGAAGCCCCGATTCACATCAGCAACCTGCAACCGCTCGATCCGAAGTCGGGAAAACCGACCCGTGTAGGACGCAAGAAGAACGATAAAGGCAAACTGGTCCGCGTGGCCGTCAAATCAGGCGAGGAGATCAAATAATGGCATACGTACCTTCACTCAAAACCAAATACAAAGAGGAGATCGCTCCCGCTTTGATGAAAGAGTTCGGCTACAAAAGCATCATGCAGGTGCCGAAGCTCGAAAAAATCGTCATCAACCAGGGGATCGGAGCTGCCGTTGCTGATAAGAAACTCGTTGAAGTAGCTCAGAACGAGCTCTCTACGATTGCCGGACAGCACGCCGTACAGACCCGGTCCAAGAAAGACATCTCGAACTTCAAACTCCGTAAGCAGATGCCCATCGGGGTGCGCGTTACCTTGCGTCGGGAACGGATGTACGAATTCTTGGAACGGTTGATCGCAGTCTCTTTGCCGCGTATCCGTGACTTCAAAGGGATCAACGACAAATTCGACGGCCAGGGGAACTACACCTTGGGGGTGCAGGAACATATCATCTTCCCGGAAATCGACATCGACAAGATTACCAAAATCTTCGGCGTCGAAATCACCTTCGTGACTACCGCGGATAATGATACCGAAGCTTATGCACTGCTCAAGCAGTTCGGTCTTCCTTTTAAAAACGCAAAAAAGAACTAAGCCATGGCAAAAGAATCGATGAAAGCCCGCGAAGTGAAACGGGCCAAGCTCGTGGCACGATATGCCGCTAAGCGCGCCGCACTGAAAGAGGCGGGAGATTATGCGGGGTTGGCTAAATTGCCGAAAAACTCCAACCCGATCCGGCTGCACAACCGTTGTCAGCTCACGGGGCGACCGAAAGGGTACATGCGGCAGTTCGGGATCAGCAGAATCCAGTTCCGTGAGATGGCTTCCGCAGGTTTGCTGCCGGGGGTGAAGAAAGCGAGCTGGTAGATTTTCGATGTTGTTTTGGTGCAACGTCGAAATGACTTGATAGTTCATCGGGGCTTCGGAAATTCCGGAGCCCCGATGCTTATTTTAGGGGGGATTGTGACATTCAATTTAGGGCCGAGGCTGCCCATTCCGAGTGCCGGAAGGCACCGCCCGCCCGGCGTAAGGGCAGTACCCTCCTGTCTGTAAGACGCGCGCCGTCGCCTAAGGAGGGAAATCGTCAAAATGCGCTGGCGCGTTTTGACAAGATTTCCCAAGGCGCGCGGAAACGTGGCGGAGCGCAAGCGGAGCCGCAGTGAGGCAGATACGGGGCAGAGAACTGGGGCGAGCTTTGGGCCGTGCTGTTCTTCGGGCGGGAAAACCGGCTACGGTTTTCCCGCCGCGCTGGGCCGAGAGTGGGGCTTGGATTGGGGCGGTACAGGTGGTTGAGCCTTGAGCTGTGCTTATGCGACCTTTAGGTCGCCGTCCTCGAGCGCAGCGACGCATCAGCGGCGCGAGGGGCGCGCGCCGAGGACGAACCTCATAGCAAAGAGGCCGTGCTCTTGCGACCCTTTGGGTCGCGCGGACCGAAGCCTTCGGTCGCGGAGGCCCACTCCCGGAGCGCGCAGCCCGAAACCAACAGAATGGGGCGGAGAATTGGGCCCTGCTTCTGCGACCCTTCAGGGTCGCGCAGTCCGCCGCCACCCCATGCGGCGGACTGCAACTCGTCGGGGCTCGTTGCATTCACCGCTGGCGGCGAATTTAGGCTAAGAACGAAATAGCGCGCCAAGGACGAATAGACTATGCTTTTGTGGCCCTTTGGGTCGCGCGGGCCGGGCGCCCGCCCCATTTTGCGAAGTAAGGAGGTAATGAATTAGGGATTGAGGGTCGAAGCCTGCGGGGCCTAAAACGAGCATGGCGAGTTGCAGGCCTACGCCGGGGGTGGCTTCGGCTCGCGCGGTTCTTCGAACCGCAAGAATACGAAAAACAAGAATATGAAAAAGGGGCAAGCCCGGGTTCTAAGTCCCCAATCGGTTTTGTCGAAAGCTCTCCTGCCCGTTTATTCCGAGAGGCAACGCAACTGAAGACCGTAAGCACGGTAGTGCACGCTGTTGGAGTCGAGACCCTGCGTGTTGAAACCCAAGTCCAGATCACGGTAGCAGTCGCCCGAATTGACAGACGAGGACGACCAGCTGTATCCATCGTAGCCGACGTTGTGCAGCACCCCCAATTCTCCATAGCCCGAGTCGCGGAAGCCCGGGGCGTGCCGCGCGGTTCAGCGACCCGCAAAATCTGAATAGGAAAGCGTGCTCAAGCCCGGGTTCTAAGTCCCCAATTGTTTCGTCAAAAGCTCTCCTGCCCCGTTTATTCTGAGAGGCAACGCAACTGAAAACTGTAGGCACGACGATACGCATTGCAGGCATTGAGGCTCGTCACGCCGAAACTCAAGAACACCCCGTTAGCCCCGCTGGCCGTGAGCGACCAGCTGTAGCCATAGTTGCCGTCGCCACCCGATTCGCCCGAGGCGTAGTTGCGGAAGCCCGGAGCACCCGGCCCTACTCGAAACCCGTGCCGATTTCAAAACAACCCTCTCCGCATCGAAGAATCCCTCTTTCATCGAAATCGGAAAGAAAACCCTTCTAATAATTTGATTATAAAGGAATAGTTTGTAACTTTGCCACTCTTTACGGCCAGTCGTATCGTCTGCATTTGCAGGCGCGATGACTGCAATGTATTGATAAACAAAGAAAAACAACTCATTTTTTAACCATGACAGATCCGATAGCAGATCTTCTGACTCGTATCAGAAACGCGGTGAAAGCCAACCACAAAGTGGTTGAAGCTCCCGGCTCGAAAATCAAGCAAGAGATCGTACGCATCCTCCATGAACAGGGCTACATCCTCGCTTACAAATTCGGAAAAAACGAAAAAGGCTTCTCTACCATTAAGATAGCCTTGAAGTACCATCCCGAAACCAAAACTCCGGCGATCAAAGCTTTGACGCGCGTGAGCCGGCCGGGATTGCGGCAGTACTCCAACGCGGCCGAGATGCCGCGGGTGATGAACGGCCTCGGAATCGCCATCGTCTCTACCTCTAAAGGGGTGATGACCGACAAACAGGCGCGGCGGGACAATGTGGGCGGCGAAGTGCTGTGCTACGTATATTAATCAACACTCACAATCAAGACAATACGCAATGTCAAGAATCGGAAAATTACCTGTAAACCTGCCTAAAGGCGTTACCGTTACCGTGGGCGCCGATAATGTGGTCAGCGTGAAAGGCCCTCTCGGACAACTTTCTCAGAAAGTCGATCCGGACATCACCGTGAAGGTCGAGGGAGAAGAAATCCATGTGACCCGGCCGACCGATCAGCCGCGGCACCGGTCGATGCACGGGCTTTATCGTGCGCTGATCGCCAATATGGTGCACGGCGTTTCGACCGGATATGAAACCAAACAGGAGCTCATCGGCGTCGGTTTCAAAGCCGAAGTCAAGGGACAGATCCTGGAGTTGAGCTTGGGGTATTCGCACGATATTCATATCATGCTCCCGGCGGAAGTGAAAGCCGAAGCTTTTGCGGAAAAGAAAGGGAACCCTATTCTGACCCTCAAGAGCGCGGACAAACAATTGCTCGGACAAGTGGCAGCCAAGATCCGCTCGCTGCGCAAGCCGGAACCGTATAAGGGTAAAGGTATCAAGTTCGTGGGCGAACAACTGCGGCGTAAGGCAGGTAAGTCGGCTAATTCCAAATAACAGCTAAGAAACAATGGCACTCACTAAAATAGCAAGACGCGCACGCATCAAGATGCGCATTCGCAAAATCGTGAACGGAACGGCCGAAGCTCCGCGCCTGACGGTTTTTCGCAGTAACAAGCAAATCTACGCTCAGGTGATCGATGACCGGGCCGGAAAGACCTTGGCATCCGCTTCGTCGCTGGATAAAGAGGTGGTTGCGGCGGCTAAAGGACTGAAAAAGACCGAAGTAGCAGCCCTCGTGGGGAAAGCGGTGGCTGCGAAAGCAATTGCTGCCGGAATCTCCGGAGTCGCTTTCGACCGCAACGGATACCTCTATCATGGGCGTGTGAAACAACTCGCTGAAGCGGCACGCGAAGGCGGGCTGAAATTCTAACACATTCCATAACAACCGATTATTATGTCAGCAAACAACATAAAAAAAGTACGCACCAGCGACATCGAACTCAAAGATCGGCTGGTAAGTATTCAGCGCGTGACGAAAGTGACCAAAGGGGGACGTACCTTCACTTTTTCCGCTATCGTCGTCGTGGGGAATGAAAACGGTATCGTGGGCTACGGCTTGGGGAAAGCTTCCGAAGTCACCGCAGCGATCGCCAAAGGGGTGGAAGACGCCAAGAAAAACCTCATCAAAGTACCGATCCTCAAAGGGACCATTCCGCACGAACAGGTGGCTAAATTCAGCGGCTCCAGAGTGTTGCTGCGTCCGGCATCTCCCGGTACCGGGGTGATTGCAGGGGGGGCTATGCGTGCCGTGCTGGAAAGCGTCGGCGTGAAGAACGTGCTCGCTAAGAGCAAAGGCTCTTCGAACCCGCACAACCTCGTTAAGGCGACGGTTACCGCGCTGGCCGAACTGCGCGATGCAGTGACCATTGCCGAAACCCGCGGGATTTCACTCACCAAAGTATTCAACGGGTAGTTCTCGCATCGAGCGGTTTCGGCGGCTCATGCCGTCGTCCCAGAGATACCCTACACAACCAACAGTAACTATACAGCGAAATGGCCATAGTTAAAATCACCCAGACCAAAAGCCGCATCGGTGCAACCAAAATGCAACGGGCCAATTTGGACGCGCTCGGGCTCCGCAAGATTCGCCAGAGCGTTGAACACAACAAATGTCCTCACATCTTGGGCATGATCGAGAAGGTAAAACATCTCGTTGCCGTTGAAGACGTTAAATAACCGATTTTCTTAACTCCAGAGAGACACTTAAGATTATGAACCTCAGTAATATCAAACCCGCCAAAGGCTCCACGCACAGCGAAAAACGCATCGGACGCGGACAAGGGTCGGGATACGGCGGAACTTCTACCCGTGGGCATAAAGGCGCCCAGTCGCGGTCGGGGTACAAGAGTAAACGCGGTTTCCAGGGCGGTCAGATGCCGCTGCAACGCCGGTTGCCGAAATTCGGGTTTACCAACATCAACAAAGTCGTTTTCAAGACGGTTAACCTCGGCGCTATCGAAGCCTTGGTGGCTAAGACGGGGGCGACTGCGATCGGGCAGGCTGAACTCGTTGCGGCGGGTCTTGTATCGAAGAACGATGTGGTGAAAATTCTCGGTACCGGGACTTTGACCAAAAAGGTGGACGTTACGGCCAACGCCTTCTCGAAAACCGCTCAGGCGGCCATCGAAGGACAGGGAGGGACGGTAACTAAACTGTAAACGATTCGTTTTCCATTGCCTACCTTTTTCGGCTCATGAAAAAATTAATAGACACCATTCGGAACATCTTCAAAATCGAGGAGCTGCGGAATCGCATCCTCTACACTTTGGGGCTGCTTCTGATTTATCGGCTGGGGAGTTTCGTCGTGCTGCCGGGGATCAACCCGGAAGCACTCTCCGGATCGGGACTCCAGAAACAGACCGCTGACGGGATTTTGGGGCTGCTCGATATCTTCTCCGGGGGGGCGTTCTCCAATGCGTCGATCTTTGCATTGGGGATTATGCCTTATATCTCCGCTTCGATCGTGATCCAGCTTCTTGGGATTGCGATTCCGTACTTCCAGAAATTGCAGAAGGAAGGCGAGAGCGGACGGCGGAAGATCAATCAGTGGACCAGATACCTCACGATCGGGATTCTCCTGATTCAGGCGCCGGCCTACTTGGCCAACTTGAATTACCAACTGCTGCCTTCCGCATTCGTGCTGGGGGCCGGATCGTTCCTCTTTACGTTCAGTGCGACGATGGTCTTGATTGCCGGGACGATGTTTGTGATGTGGCTCGGCGAGAAGATCACCGACAAGGGGATCGGGAACGGGGTATCCTTGATCATTATGATCGGGATTATCGCCAGACTCCCGCATGCGTTCCTTGCTGAGATGAACGCCCGGTTTACGACGGCAGGCGGGGGATTCGTCATGCTGATCGTGGAATTGGTGCTGCTGTTCCTCGTGTTTGCGGGGACGATTGCCTTGGTGCAGGCCGTTCGGAAGATTCCTGTGCAGTATGCCAAGCGGATCGTCGGGAATAAACAGTACGGCGGCGTTCGGCAATACATCCCGCTCAAGATTAATGCTGCCGGGGTGATGCCGATCATCTTCGCACAGGCGATCATGATGCTGCCGCTGATCTTCACCAAATTCGAAGCTACGCAAGGTTTGGGGGCTGTTTTCGGTAATATTTACGGTTTTTGGTATAACCTCGTGTTCGGCCTCTTGGTGATGGCCTTCACCTACTTCTATACCGCCATTACCGTCAATACCAACCAGATGGCCGACGACATGAAGCGAAACGGCGGTTTCATTCCGGGTATCAAACCGGGGAAACAGACGGCCAGCTATTTGGACACCATTATGACCCGGATCACCTTGCCGGGGTCGATCTGCCTCGCGATCGTGGCGATTCTGCCGGTCTTCGCGCGGATGATCGGCGTCGACGGACAGTTCGCCTTATTCTACGGCGGGACTTCCCTGTTGATCCTCGTTGGGGTGGTGTTGGATACCTTGCAGCAGATTGAATCCCACCTGCTCTTGAGACACTACGACGGTCTGATGAAGAGCGGGCGGATGAAAGGACGCTTGAACTAACATCTCGGGGATGGGGGCGGACGGTCATCTATGATTGTTCGCACCCTTGATCCGAACTGAATCGTTCGAGCGACCCGTAGAACCGGATTTCGAGAAAAAGGTTCTTCTATTATATATAAATGATATACCTGAAAACCAAAGAGGAGATCGAACTGCTGCGCCAAAGCAACCAGCTCGTCAGCCGCACCTTAGCCCTCGTGGGGCGTAACATCCGTCCGGGAGTTACCACCCGGGAGCTGGATGCTTTAGCTGAGGAGTATATTCGTTCGCAGGGCGCAGTGCCGAACTTCAAAGGTTACGGAGGCTTTCCCGCCACACTCTGTATGTCGGTGAACGAACAGATCGTGCACGGGATTCCGTCGGGTTATGCTTTGCAGGAGGGTGACATCTTGTCGGTAGACTGCGGCGCATTTATGAACGGTTTTCATGGCGACTCCGCCTACACATTCGCTGTAGGAGGTATGGACAGCTTGGCGCCTCGTGTGCGCGAGCTGCTGGACGTCACCAAGGAAGCCCTTTATAGAGGTGTTGCGCAGGCGCATGTCGGAAATCGCATCGGCGATATTTCCCACGCCGTACAGGAATATGCACAAGGACATGGAATGACCGTCGTACGCGAAATGGTCGGACATGGACTCGGACGCCACCTGCACGAGGAGCCGCAGGTTCCCAACTACGGGAAACGCGGCAGCGGGCCTCGGCTGAAGGCCGGCATGGTGCTCTGCATCGAGCCCATGATCAACCTCGGAACCCGGAACGTCATCTTTGAACGGGACGGTTGGACTGTCAGAACCGCCGACCGGAAGCCCTCTGCGCACTTCGAATTCGCCGTGGCGATTACCGAGCAGGGGCCGGATGTCCTCACCACTTTCGAGTATATCGAAAAAGGGCTGCCGATCGATTGAGACCGGCGGTTCGCTAAGCAATGCTTTAACCAATCAACCGAATGGCCAAACAAGCAGCGATTGAAAAGGACGGTACCATTATCGAAGCCCTGTCCAACGCCATGTTCCGCGTGGAGCTGGACAACGGTCACATAATCACCGCCCACATCTCCGGAAAGATGAGGATGCACTACATCAAGATTCTCCCCGGGGATAAAGTAAAGGTCGAAATGTCCCCCTACGATTTGTCGAAAGGACGCATTTCGTTCCGCTACAAGTAATTTTGCAGGCCGACCCTCTCCAGGGCCGGAACCACTGAAAGAAAACAACACAACACGATGAAAGTCAGAGCATCCATCAAAAAACGCAGCGAAGACTGCAAAATCGTACGCCGCAAAGGGCGCGTGTACGTCATTTGCAAGAAAAACCCCAAACTCAAGATGCGTCAGGGGTGATTGGCTACTCCTTTGGGGCATCCCTCTATTATTATATAGTTTGATGCCACGGGGAGAGCAAGTCGAAACTGAGTTTTAAACCATTCCAAGAAAAAGACAAAACACACATATGGCACGTATTGTCGGAGTCGATTTACCGAAAAATAAACGAGGCGTAATCGGTCTCACCTACATCTACGGCATCGGGAGAAGTACCGCCGCCATTATTCTGGAGAAGGCCGGTATCGACCAGGATACCAAAGTGAAAGACTGGACCGACGAACAGGTCGGCGCCATCCGTAACGTGATTGCCAGCGAAGGGCTGCGCGTCGAAGGGGAACTGCGTTCCACGATCCAGCTCAATATCAAACGCCTGATGGACATCGGTTGCTACCGTGGGATTCGGCATCGTCTGGGGCTCCCCGTGCGCGGGCAGAGCACCAAAAACAATGCCCGGACCCGGAAAGGACGCAAGAAAACCGTTGCCAACAAGAAAAAGGCAACCAAGTAGTTAATCGGTTATCCTAACTCCAATTAGGCAGAGAAAATTATGGCAAAGAAAACATCAGTCAAAAAGAAAGTCGTGAAGGTAGATGCCCTCGGTCAGGCACACATCCACTCGACATTCAATAACGTCATCATCACCCTCACCAACGGCGAAGGACAGGTCATCAGCTGGAGCTCCGCCGGGAAGATGGGCTTCCGGGGATCGAAGAAAAACACCCCGTATGCAGCGCAGACCGCAGCGCAGGATTGCGCCAAAGTCGCTTATGACCTCGGGCTGCGCAAAGTGAAAGTGTATGTCAAAGGGCCCGGTTCGGGACGCGAATCCGCTATCCGGACCATCAACGGCGCCGGGATCGAAGTGATCGAAATCGTCGACGTTACCCCGCTGCCCCATAACGGTTGCCGTCCGCCGGCACGTCGTCGTGTCTGATCTTCGGTCGCTTTCGCAGACCTGTGCTTCACAGCGATGCCCATAAAGCACCGGAAGATCGCATAAAGCGGATCATTTTACCCTACCTTTCAACAAAGACAAAAAAGTAAAAACACAAAATGGCACGTTATACAGGACCAAGAACCAAAATCGCCCGTAAATTCGGCGAACCTATTTTCGGCTCCGACTCTTCGTTCGAGAAGAAAAACTATCCCCCGGGACAGCACGGCCTTAACCGGCGGCGGAAGAAAGTTTCCGAATACGGCGTACAGCTTAAGGAAAAACAGAAGGTAAAAGCACTCTACGGAATGCTCGAAAAGCAGTTCCGCCGTACTTTCGAAGCTGCGGAACGGGCTGGCGGTGTCACCGGCGAAGTGTTGCTCCAACTCCTCGAATCGAGACTGGATAATGTCGTGTACCGGATGGGGATTGCACCCACGCGCGCGGCAGCGCGGCAGTTGGTGTCGCACCGGCATATCACTGTGGACGGCAATGTGGTGAACATCCCGTCATACCAGCTGAAACCGGGGCAGATCGTTGCCGTTCGGGAAAAGTCCAAAGCCTTGGAAGTGATCCAGAACGCGTTGGGCTCCAACCAGCGCAGCCGCTTCTCGTGGCTCGAATGGGACGCCGCGTCGATGTCCGGGAAATTCATGCAGAAACCCGAACGCGCCGAAATTCCCGAAAATATCAACGAACAGTTGATCGTCGAACTCTACTCTAAATAGTAATTAATCGAGGAGTACACACAACTATGGCTATATTAGCATTCCAGAAGCCCGACAAGGTGATCATGCTCGACTCCACGGCCTCGTTCGGACGGTTCGAATTCCGTCCCCTGGAGCCGGGATACGGCATCACCGTGGGCAATGCACTCCGTCGAATACTCCTGTCGTCGCTCGAAGGTTACGCCTTTACCACCGTACGGATACCCGGCGTAGACCATGAGTTCGCTTCCATCCCCGGAGTGATGGAAGAGATGATAGAAATCATTCTCAACCTCAAGCAGGTACGCCTCGTGCGGACCGTCGAGAACATTGAATCCGAAAAGGTGGTGGTGAACGTGGCCGGAGTGACTGAACTGACGGCCGGTTACCTCTCCAACTTCATGACCGGATTCAAAGTGCTCAATTCGGACTTGCTGATTTGCCGCCTCGAACCCGACGTGAAGTTCCAGATCGAACTCACCATCGGCAAAGGCCGCGGGTATGTGCCGGCCGAAGAAAACCGGCCGGCCGATGCACCGTTCGGACTCCTGCCGATCGACTCGATCCACACGCCGATCAAGAACGTGAAGTACGCGGTCGAAAACTACCGCGTCGAACAGAAGACCGACTACGAAAAACTCACCATCGAGATTACCACCGACGGATCCATTCATCCCAAGGAGGCGCTCAAGGAGGCAGCCAAGATTCTGATCTTCCACTTCATGCTCTTTTCCGACGAAAAGATCACCCTCGAAACCGAAGAAAAGGCGACCACCGAAGAGTTTGACGAGGATATCCTCCATATGCGGCAACTGTTGAAGACCAAGCTGACGGAGCAGGATCTGTCGGTGCGGGCCTTGAACTGCCTCAAAGCGGCAGAGGTGGAGACGCTGGGCGAACTCGTGCGGTTCCAGCGCAGCGACCTCTTGAAATTCAGAAATTTCGGGAAGAAATCCTTGTCCGAACTCGACGAACTGCTCGCCAACCTGAACCTCCACTTCGGGATGGACGTCGCTAAGTACAAACTTGACAAAGACTAAACACAACCATGAGACATAACAAAACCGTAAACCACCTCGGGCGGCAGGCTTCGCACCGCAAAGCCTTGATGGCGAATATGGCCGTGTCGTTGATCCTCCACAAACGAATCAGCACCACCCTCGCTAAGGCTAAAGCCCTCAGGACTTACGTGGAACCGATCATTACCAAATCGAAAGACGACTCGACCCATTCGCGGCGTATGGTCTTCGCTTACCTGAAAAACAAGGAAGCCGTGACCGAACTCTTCCGCGAAGTCGCTCCGAAGATTGCGGAACGGCCGGGCGGATACTGCCGTATCCTGAAGACCGGATTCCGGCAGGGGGACGGGGCCGAAACCTGCTTCATCGAACTCGTAGACTTCGATACCGAATACACCCAGAACGGCGGCGCAGCTAAGAAAGGCGCTGCGAAGGGACGGACTCGGCGGGCCGGTGGGGCTAAGAAAACCGCGACTGCGACGGAGAATGCGACTCCGGCAGCGGAAACGCCGGTTGCGGAAGCTGCTGCGGTGGAAGCGGTGGCTGCCGAAGTCGAATAATTTGCATAGTCAGAAACAAAGTATTATTTTTGAGGGGTGTTTACCGATATGCGGTAGACACCCCTCGATTCTTTTCGGAATCGGGCTGAACGAAGCTCAAATACCTAATAATCAACAATAAGAAATGGGACAAATCATCAGTGTACATGCCCGCGAAATTCTCGACTCGCGCGGTAACCCGACCATCGAAGTGGAAGTACTCACCGCCAGCGGCGCTTTCGGGCGTGCAGCTGTGCCGAGCGGCGCATCGACCGGCGAAAACGAAGCCCTCGAACTGCGCGACGGCGACAAAGGACGCTACCTCGGGAAAGGGGTGCTCAAAGCGGTGCAGAACGTCAATGACGTGATTGCCAAAGAAATCGTCGGCATGATGGTGACCGATCAGGTGGGGATCGACAAAACCATGATCGCACTGGACGGTACGCCGACCAAATCGAACTTGGGGGCGAATGCTATCCTGGGCGTATCGCTGGCGTGTGCCAAGGCTGCGGCGAATTATGTCGGGGTGCCGTTGTATCGCTACATCGGCGGTTCGAATGCCAAAACCCTGCCCGTGCCGATGATGAACATCATCAACGGCGGTTCGCACTCCGATGCACCGATCGCCTTCCAGGAATTCATGATCCGTCCGGTGGGCGCCGCTTCGTTCCGCGAAGGGTTGCGCATGGGGGCTGAGGTTTTCCATGCCTTGAAAAAGGTGTTGCATGACCGCGGCCTTTCGACCGCAGTGGGCGACGAAGGCGGGTTCGCACCGACCTTGAAAGGTACCGAAGATGCCATCGAATCGATCATCGAAGCGATTAAGAAAGCCGGTTACAAACCGGGGCGGAAGTGCGAAGGGGGTGATGTGTCGATCGGTATGGACTGCGCATCGTCGGAATTCTATAAGAACGGCGTTTACGACTACACCATCTTCGAAGGGGATAAAGGGGCTAAACTGACCTCTGACCAGCAGGTGGAATACCTGAAAGGGTTGGTGACCAAGTACCCGATCGACTCGATCGAAGACGGTATGAGCGAAAACGACTGGGAAGGGTGGCAGAAACTGACCGCAGCGATCGGCGACAAGTGCCAGCTGGTCGGCGACGACCTGTTCGTGACCAACGTCGAGTTCTTGAAGAAAGGGATCGAAATGGGTTGCGGGAACTCCATCCTGATCAAAGTGAACCAGATCGGCTCGCTGACCGAGACCTTGGATGCCATCGAAATGGCGCATCGCGCGGGTTATACCAGCGTGACCTCGCACCGTTCGGGCGAAACCGAGGATGCGACCATTGCGGATATTGCTGTGGCGACCAACTCGGGTCAGATCAAGACCGGTTCGATGAGCCGTTCCGACCGGATGGCCAAATACAACCAGCTCCTCCGCATCGAAGAGGAACTCGGGGACGAGGCTATCTACGGATATACCAAGATCTACCGCCAGAAATAGTTCGTCCGGCTTCTTTTTTGAAGCGGATCAGGTAACGAAAAGGCTTGCACCGGAAGGGGCAAGCCTTTTTTATGCGGCATATCCTCCAAAAATTCCCCCTTTTGTACGGATTATCCGTTGCAAGAATCACTATCTTTGTGTAATCATCCGAAAAAGCGTCGCATGGAACAGACGAAGAACAACATACCGGTCGATTGGGAACCGATCTGTACCCGCGTCCGGGAGATCGCGCGGGAGGCAGGAGACTATATTGCCGCCGAGCGGAAGCGATTTACCGCCGACCGTGTCGAAGTCAAGGGCGTGCACAACTTCGTCTCGTATGTGGACAAAGGGGCCGAGCGGATCATTGTCGAAGCCCTCGGCGCTTTGGTGCCCGAAGCCGCCTTTGTGGCCGAAGAGGGCTCGGGACGCGTCGATGCCGAGGCGCCGTACCAGTGGATCGTCGATCCGTTGGACGGAACCACCAATTTCGTACACGGCCTGCCGCCGTATGCCGTCAGCATCGCGTTGTGGGATACGCGCGCCGCGGAGGCGGTTGTCGGGGTGGTGTATGAAGTCACGTTGCAGGAGAGTTTCTACACCTGGAAAGGGGCTTCGGGGGCTTTCTGTAACGGGGAGCCGATACACGTCTCCGAAGTGCCCGGTGTCGACGACGCGCTGGTGCTGACCGGGCTGGCCTACGGGCTGGATGCGAAAGTCGTGGAGCATTTCGAACGGAGCTTCGCCTACTTCAATCGCAACAGCCATGGAGCGAGACGGTTGGGGTCGGCAGCGACGGATTTGGTCTATGTGGCATGCGGGCGGGCCGATGCCTTTTATCACATCAACCTCTCGCCGTGGGACGTGGCGGCCGGCGCGTTTATCGTGCGTCAGGCGGGCGGAGTCGTGACCGATTTCGCCGGCGGAACGGACTATACGTTCGGGCGGAGCGTCGTGGCGACCAACCCCTTGGTGCGGGACGAAATTTTCCGGCTCGTGGCCGGCACAGAGTTTATCAAATGACGTTTGTTCTCGGATGCTGACCTACTATTTCGTCTATCCTTTCGCCTGGGTGCTCGGGAAACTGCCTTATAAAGTGCAGTTTCTCTTCTCCGACCTCGTGCGGTGGGTGTTGTACAGCGTCGTGCGTTACAGGCGGGGAGTCGTGCGGGCCAACTTGCTCGCCTCGTTTCCCGAGAAGAGTGAAGGGGAGCGGCGGAGGATCGAACGTGCCTTCTATGCCCATCTGGCGGACGTGTTTATCGAAACCCTCTCGCTGACTTCGGCCACGGAGAAACAGGTGCGGCGGCGGATGAACTACCTGAACTTGGACGAGGTGGCTTCGTGGACGGGCGACCGCTCTTGGATATCGGCCATGGCTCATTACGGCTCGTGGGAGTACACCACGAATTTCGGCCTCTATAGCGCACCGAGCACCACGCTGGCCGTCTACCGGCCGTTGAGTAATCGGGGAGCCGATCGGTTCTATCGGAAGATCCGGAGCCGGTTCGGGGTGGTGCCCGTGCCGATGCACGAAGTAGGGCGCGAGATGATACGTCGGCATCGGGCCGGAGAGCGGGTGACCTTGGCGTTGATTGCCGACCAGACCCCGGCGTGGCCGGAGATACAGAACTGGACGATGTTCCTCGGCCGGTGGACGCCGTTTTTCGTGGGAACCGAGAAACTGGCCGTGCGGAGCGGGATGCCGGTGCTGTTCCTCGACATGTGGAAGGTGCGGCGGGGATATTATGAGGCGCGGTTCGAGCTCTTGTACGACGGGGTCGAACGGGTCGAGCCGGGCGAAATCACCCGGCGGTATGCCGAGCGGTTGGAGCGGATGATTCGCACGCGGCCGGAGTTGTGGATGTGGTCGCATCGGCGGTGGAAGCACAACCGAGAGTCGTGGATGGAGGCCCACGGGCGGCAGATTGTCGAGGACAAAACGGACGGAGGCGAGGGGCGATGAGGCTGGCAGTCGTGATCCTGAACTGGAACGGCGAAGCGTTTTTGCGGCGGTTCTTGCCGGGGGTAATCGCCTGTTCAACGGGAGAGGGGGCGCCGGAGGGGTGCGAGGCGACGGTCGTGGTGGCCGACAACGGATCGACGGACGGGTCGGTGCGTTGGCTGGAGGAGGCTTATGTCTCGGTGGGCAATCCGTGGGTGAGACTTTTGGCTTTCGACAAGAACTATGGCTTTACAGGCGGTTATAACCGGGCCTTGGCGCACGAATCGCTGGTTTCGTTCGACGCTTATCTGTTGCTCAACTCCGACGTGGAGGTGACGCCGGGATGGCTGGAGCCGTTGGCGGCGCTGTTCGAGGCGGAACCGACCGTCGGCGCGGCGATGCCGAAACTCAGGGCTTATGACCGGCGGGAATATTTCGAGTATGCGGGGGCATCCGGCGGGTTTATCGACCGGTTGGGCTATCCGTTCTGTCGGGGGCGGATCTTCGGTACGGTAGAACAGGACGAGGGACAGTACGATACGGTGCGTGATGTTTTTTGGGCGACGGGGGCGGCCTTGTTGGTACGGGCCGAGGCGTGGCGCCGGGCGGGCGGTCTCGAAGAGGCCTTTTTCGCCCACATGGAGGAGATCGACCTCTGTTGGCGGCTCCATCGGATGGGGTGGCGCGTGGCGGTGGTTCCGCAGTCGGTGGTCTATCACGTGGGGGGCGGCGCGTTGCCGGCCTCTTCGCCACGGAAAATCTATCTTAATTTTCGGAATAATTTAGCGATGCTTTATCGCAATTTGTCGCTCGGGCATTTTGCGGTGCTCTATTTGATTCGCTTCTGGCTCGATGGGGGACAGGCGGCGGTCTATCTCTGCACCGGTCGGAGCGCATTCGCCGGGGCAGTGGTGCGGGGGCATCGGGATTTCTGGTGCCGGATGCGGCGCGGTTTGCGACGCGAACGGTGGAACGGCTTTGCGCTGCCGTCGCCGAGGGTGATGTATCGCGGGAGTGTCGCGCTGCGGTATCTGTTCGGCGGCCGACGGTTCGGAAAAATGATGTAGTATGAAAAGTTTGTTTTTAGCCTGTTTGATCGCTTGCGGAGCCGTGGCCTGCGGCTCGTCGGTGGGGAGGGGTGAGAGCGGAGCGTCGTCCCGGTCGGCAGCGGCTGTCGTGCCGGAGCCCGAGGTGGTGGTGCCGGAAATCGTGGCCGAATATCCGCATGATGAGCGGGCGTATACCCAGGGGCTGTTGTGGGCCGATGGCGGTTTGTTTGAGAGCACGGGCGAGTATGGCTCCTCTTCGTTGCGACGCGTGGATTTGAAAACGGGGCGTGTGGAACGGATGGTGCGGTTGCCCGAACGGTTTTTCGGCGAGGGGCTGGCGTTGGTCGGGGATTCGGTCTGCTACCTGCTCACCTGGCGCGAACAGCGCTGCTTCGTCTATCGCCGTTCGGATTTTCGGCAGGTCGGCGTTTTTTCCTACTCGGGCGAAGGGTGGGGGCTGACGGGCAATGCGGCCGGGGATTCGCTCTACATGAGCGATGGTTCGGAGTGGATACGGGTGCTGAATCCGGCCGATTTCATGCAGCAGCGGCGGTTCCGGGTGCGGGATCATCGCGGGCCGGTGGCGGCGATCAATGAGCTGGAGTGGGTGGGCGATCGGCTGTGGGCCAATTTGTACCTGACGGATCGTATCGCGGTGATCGATCCGGCGACGGGTTTCGTGACCCATTACATCGACTGTTCGGCGTTGGAGACCCGGATCGCGCATCGCCGGGATACGGATGTCTTCAACGGAATCGCCTGCGATCCGGCGACGGGACGGATCTTCGTCACGGGAAAAAACTGGGATAAACTCTTCGAAATCAAGGTCGATTTATGAAAATAGCACTCGTACAGCAGAACAATAAAGTGGGCGATGTGGTGGGCAATGCGGCCCGGATGAAGGCGGAGATTGCCCGTGTTGCGGAGGAATACGGGGCTGAAGTGGCGGTTTTCGGTGCGGATGCGGTGACCGGTGGGCCGTTGTTGGGGCTGGGCGATTCGGCTTTGTTCCGGGAACAGGCGGCTGCGGCGGTGACAGAGGTCGAGGCGTTTGCACGGGAGCAAGGGGTGCGGCTGGTGTTGGCCGACGGAGAGTGCGGAGGGGTGGTTTTCCGTTGTGCGGCGGATCATTTTCGGCACGGAGCACCGGCGGAGAGCCGTGAATGGCTGCTTCGGGAGGCACGACGGTTGGGACGGCCGGTGGTGTGGGCGAATGCGATCGGGGCGCAGACCGATACGATCTATTACGGCGGTTCGGGGGTGGCTCTGCCGTCGGGCGAGGTCGCGATGCTGCCGCTTTTCGAAGAGGCGACCGCGGTGATCGACCCGGCGACAGGCGTGTTGCCCGAAGGGGCGGTGTGGGGCGATCGGTTGGATCAACTGCACGGGGCGTTGGTGCTCGGCGTGCGCGACTATCTGGCCAAAACGGGGGTTCGGGAGGCGTGTGTGGCGATGTCGGGGGGGATCGACTCGGCCCTGGTACTGGCCTTGGCGGTGGAGGCCTTGGGGGCGGAGCGCGTGAAGACGATCATGTTGCCGTCGCAGTATTCGACTGACCATTCGGTGGCGGATTCGGAAGAGATGATTCGTCGCGTGGGGCTTCCGCCGGAACACGCCTGGCTGGTGCCGATCGCCGGGACGTTCGACGCGGCGCGGGCGGCGTTGCAGCCGGTATTGGAGTCGGCCCGCGACGAGAAGAGCCGGGGATTGGCCGAGGAGAACATGCAGGCGCGGATCCGGCTGATGATGACCATGGCGTTGTCGAACAGCCATGGCGCGCTGATGCTGAATACTTCGAACAAGAGTGAGGCGGCGGTGGGGTATGGGACGTTGTACGGCGATACGAGCGGTGCGTTGGGGGTGATCGGTGACCTGTACAAAGGGGAGGTGTACGCCCTGTCGCGGCGGATCAACGAGCGGGCGGAGGCAGAGGGGAGGGTGGCGCCGATTCCGGAGCATATCCTCACGAAAGCGCCGTCGGCGGAGTTGCGACCGGGACAGCAGGATACCGATTCGTTGCCGGACTATCCGACGCTGGATGCGATTCTGGTGCGGTTGGTCGAGGGCGGGATGTCGTCGGCGGAGGTGGTGGCGGAAGGGTTCGAGGCGGCGACGGTGGAACGGGTCTGCCGGTTGCTGCTCGGCGGGGATTTCAAACGGTATCAGCTTCCTCCGGCGTTGCGGGTATCGGGATGCACGTTCGGTGTCGAGCGGCGTTGGCCGATTACGGCGACGAAGGTTTTATAGTTTGATAAAAAGGTGGCGCCGATAGGAAAGAATTTTCTTTCCTATCGGCGCCAGCGTTATAAGGGGTGCTCGTGAGAAGAGTGGAGAGCGGGCTATTTCGCCATCGCTTTCTCGACATCGGCGACCGTGATCGGTGCTCGGTGACGACTCAGCAGACGGTTGCCGTTCTGCGTAATCAGGATGTCGTCCTCCAGCCGGATCCCGCCGAAGTCGAAGTAGTCGTGCAGCTTCGCGAAGTCGATGTAGGCTGTGTGGATGCGCTCCCGCTCCCACTTCTCGATCAAAGCCGGGATGAAGTAGATCCCCGGTTCGTCCGTCACCACATGACCGGCTTTCAACGCCTTGCCCATTCGCAACGCTCCCAGTCCGAAGAGCGTGCTCCGCGTCGTCGCGTCGTCGTAACCCACGTATTTCTCGCCCAACTCCTCCATGTCGTGGACGTCGAGTCCCATCTGATGCCCCAGTCCGTGCGGCATGAAGAGGGCCGCAGCGCCCGCTTCGACCGCCTCTGCCGAGTCGCCTTTCATCAGTCCCAAGGCCCGCAATCCCTCTGCAATCACCCGCATCGCGGCCAGATGAATCGACTGATAGGTCACCCCCGGTCGTGCCAACTCCTGTGCCTTGGCGTTCGCGGCCAGCACGATGTCGTAAATCTCCTGCTGTTTCTGCGTGAATTTACCACTGACAGGAATCGTCCGCGTGTGGTCGCTCGCATAGCCCATCGCCGTCTCGGCACCCGCGTCGATGAGCAGCAGCCGGCCTGCCCGAAGCCGCCCGTCGTAGCTCAGGTTGTGCAGCGTCTCGCCGTGTTGCGACACGATGCTGCGGAACGATAGTCTCCCGCCCGCCTGTCCTGCAATCCGCTCCAGCTCGACGGCGATATCCCGTTCGCCGATCCCCTCGCGACACATCGTCATGGCCGTCGTGTGCATCTTGTAACCAGTCAGGGCCGCCTCTTCCAATTGGGCGATCTCTTCCGGCCCTTTGATCTCGCGCATCGAGACCACGGCACGAATCAGGTCGCGCGATACGTGGTCTTTGAGTCGCTCGGCCGCGATGCCGAGCCAAGCCGACAATTGCAGTTTCGTCGCGCTCCGGTACGGCGGCAGGTAGTGCACCTTGCGCCCCTTTTTGATCGCGCTGTTGAGCGTTGCCGCCAGCTCCTGCAAGCTCCCTGCCGAACCGACGCCGGCCAGTGCCGCCCGTTCGCGCACGGTCGGTTGCGGCCCCATCCAGATCAGGTCGTCCATCGTCCACTCGTCGGCATAGAGGCAGTCGGTGTCGCGATCCACGTCGATGACCCCTACGAATCCCGGTTGGGCGAGGCCGAAGTAGTAGAGAAAATTGCTGTCCTGTCGGAAGTCGTAGACGTTGGCCGGGTAGTTGATCGGTGAGTCGAGGTTGCCGGGCAGGAGGATCACGCCGCTCTTGAGTTTCTTGCGCAGGGCCGCCCGGCGGGCCGTATAGATTTCGGGAGTAAACATATTGTGTTGATTGATAAAAAGTTTGGGCTCGGCAGGAGGCGCGGAGATTCCGCCCGCCTGCGTCTCTGTAAAATTACGCTTTTTTCGGGTTCGGTTCAAACAAAATCGTTCCCGCGGCGCGTGTCGAATGAAGATTCGGGGAAACGACGCACCGCGGGAACGGGAAATCCGGAGGGAGAAGATCAGAGGCTGAAGTTCGCCGGTATCTCGAACAGGAAGGAGAAGGGGGCGGTTTTGCGGAACTTCGCGAGGGCGTTCCCGGCATATTCTTCGCCTCCGGTGAGGGTCAGTTTCCGTGCCGGAGCGCCGGGACGCAGGTCGGCTTCGTCGAGCGGTACCCACAGGATGGCCGGAGCGAGGGTCGTTTCGAAGTAGTAGATCCGGTTTTTCTGGTCGCTGATCGACCGCCAGCGGGTCGAGGAGTTGTTCGGGTGTCCGGGAGCCGAAAAGCCCAGCGGCACCGACACGGAGCGCATGACGCTGAAGACGGCGGCGACGGCTTTTTTCGGGTCGTCGGTCTGTTCGACGGCGTTGATATAGAAGCTGGCGCGGACGAACCGGTCGGAGGATTTGTTCGTCCCGGGCAGCATGTTGAGGCCGCCGATCGGGGCCCAGTAGTCGCGAACGGCCAGTTGCTGGTCGTAGCTGGGCGAGTTGGTCAGCACCTGGTACTGGCGTCCTTCGTGGATGGAGACTTTGCCGTCAAGGTATTCGATCACGGCGCTGTTGCCGGTGCTGTCCGAGATGGCCATGTGCATCGTGGAGGCCTGTCCGCCGGGCATGTTCGGAGCGTCGATCCGGAAGCGGTCTTTCTTCAGTTCGGCGACGGCTTCCGAGACGGTGGCGAAGTTATCGAGCACGTACTGGCACCAGATGCTCATCCCCATCACGGGTCGGTCGTCGGGGCCGGGACGGTCGTAGCGGCTCTCGGTGAGGTAGAGCAGCTGGGCGACGAGCCCTTTTTCGTTCATCCCTTCGGAGGTGCCGATGTCGTAGGAGGCGGCGATGACGCTGCCGTATTTCGACGTCCAGGTCAGATGGGGGCCGCGGTCGTAGCTGATGCGTTCGATGCCGCGGGGCAGGAGCCACAGGTTGGTGGGCATCTCTTCGCGCCAGTCCATGGTGCGCCCGGTGACGATCATTCCGTTCGGGCCGAGGTAGACGGCGCGGGTGCAGGCTTCGGTCGGCGCGAGGGCGCCGAGGGTCAGCAGGCCGCCGAGCAAGGCGGCGGTCAGGATTCGGGTTTTCATAAGGCGATAGGTGTTTTTGACGCTATTCTTCTGCAAATAGCGTGCAAAAAGGGCGGCGGTTTGTACAAACCGCCGCCCCTGTGGCAAATAGAATCGCCCTGTGTTTATGCCTACTTGGCGTAGCTGATCGACCGTGTTTCCCGAATGACGGTGATTTTCACCTGTCCCGGATAGGTCATTTCGTCCTGAATCTTCTTGGCGATGTCGTGCGACAAGGTTTCGGCCTGCTGGTCGCTGATCTTTTCGCTTCCGACGATCACGCGCAACTCGCGCCCCGCCTGGATGGCGTAGGTCTTCAGCACTCCCTGATGCGCCATGGCGATATCTTCCATCTCCTTCAAACGTTTGATATAGCTTTCCACCACTTCACGCCTTGCCCCCGGCCGTGCGCCCGAGATGGCGTCGCAAACCTGTACGATCGGTGCGATCAGGGTGGTCATCTCGATCTCGTCGTGGTGCGCCCCGATGGCATTGACGACCTCCGGTTTTTCCTTGAATTTTTCGGCGAGTTTCATCCCGATCATGGCGTGCGGCAGTTCCGGCTCGTCGTCCGGCACCTTTCCGATGTCGTGCAAGAGCCCGGCACGTCGCGCCAGCTGCGGATTCAGCCCCAACTCTGCCGCCATAATCCCGGAGAGATTTGCCACCTCGCGCGAGTGTTGCAAGAGGTTCTGTCCATACGAAGAGCGGTATTTCATCTTCCCGATCAGCCGAATCAGCTCCGAGTTCAAACCATGAATCCCGAGGTCGATCGCCGTCCGTTTCCCGACCTCGACAATCTCTTCTTCGATCTGCTTCTGCACCTTGGCTACGACCTCTTCGATACGCGCCGGGTGGATACGCCCGTCGGTCACCAACTGATGCAGTGCCAGCCGCGCGATTTCCCGCCGCACCGGATCGAATCCCGACAAAATAATCGCCTCAGGAGTATCATCGACGATGATTTCCACACCCGTCGCCGCCTCCAAAGCCCGGATATTCCGCCCTTCCCGGCCGATAATCCGCCCCTTGACTTCATCGGAGTCGATGTTGAAAACCGTCACCGAGTTCTCGATAGCGGCCTCGGTAGCCACCCGCTGGATGCTCTGCACGACGATCTTCTTGGCCTCCTTGTTGGCGGTCATCTTGGCTTCGTCGATGATGTCGTTGATGTAAGCGGCCGCTTCGCTCTTGGCTTCGCTTTTGAGTTGTTCGATGAGCTGGGCCTTGGCTTCGTCGATGGAGAGGCCGCTGATCTGTTCGAGTTTGACGATCTGTTCTTTGGTCAGCCGGTCGAGCTCTTCCTTACGCCCGGCGAGCGATTGCAGTTCGCTTTCGACTCTGGATCGGGTGCTTTCGAACTCTTTGATGCGTTTGTTGAGCTGTTCGCCCTCCTGGTTGAGCTGGGTTTCGCGCTGTTTGATCTTGGTTTCGATCTGTTGCAGCCGGGTGTTCCGCTCGGCGACCTGTTTTTCGTGTTCGGCTTTCATCTGGAGGAATTTCTCCTTGGCCTGGAGGATTTTCTCCTTCTTGAGCATCTCGCTGTCCTGTTCGGCTTCGCGCAGGATGGCGGTGCGCCGCTTTTCGGTCGATTTGTAGGTGAACATGTAAGTGGCGTATCCTACCACGGCTGCGGCGACGACGGCACTCACAATTATGATCAGTATATCCATTCGTGTGTGTGGTTTGGTTATTTAGTTGTTTTGGTTTGGTATAGGCATAAAAAAAGCATGGCTTCCTTTGATGGTTTGACGAATAACTCCGGTCAAATCATGGGTGGAGCTGCCTGTGGATTTGGGACTTCCAACGTTCTGCCGCCGCGCTCGGGCGGCGTTTGGAATACAGAAACCCGCCGAAACGGGGTAAGGCCTGTCCTACGTCCATAGAGTTGTTGTGCTCCAAGTAGTTAGTGTTGAGTATCGCAAAGCAAAAGGAAACCATGCGGGCATTTTCGGTTTCTTCTGGTATGTACCGGAAAAGGTGAGACGCCGGGGCGGAGGAGGAAATGTCGGAGGCCTGTCTGTCTTTTTGGCCGACAGGCCTCCGGCAATCCGGCCGCTCCCCCGATTGTCTGCCAGCCGCGCGATGTGCGGCGTGGGTGGATGGGAGCGGGCGACCCGTTGTTTTCGTCGGGCGAAAACAACGGGCTCCGTCGATTCGTCTGTTTCCCGAAAGAACGTTTGTTCCGGTTCCGCTGAAGTCATCATGGGGCGGAGGCCCGGAGGTCGGGCGAACTGTCGCGACCCCGAAAGGCTGCTGTTCGCCGAAGTGTCTGTGTGTCTCGTGCGCCGGTTAGGAGTCGGAGTCGGTCCGGTTTTTCCGGGGCCGTCCTCGTTTGCTTTTCGGTTTGACGATCGGTGCCGGAACCTGGACGATCGGGTCTCCGGTTCCGTCGTTGCCGTCTCCCTCTCCGACCCATCGGTCGAGTTCCGAGGCGAGGTCTCGCAGCCGCAGCGCTTCCGGACTCATCCGCAGGCGCTCTTTGTTCTCTTCGTTTTCGATCGAAATCCGCATGGCGGCCATCGCGAGGTATTCGGTCAGCGAGGCTTCGTAGTTGCGTTTCAGGTTTTCGATCTGGTCGCGTATCTGCTTGGCGGCGCGTCTCACCCGTTCTTCTTCGTCGGCAGGTATGGTCAGTCGGTACGGTCGTTCGGCAATCTCTACGCGTATCTTCATCATCTTCCGTTCCATACCTCTTGTCTTTATCTGCTGCAATATCCGTGCCGTTTTTCGTGCCCGCACGGCGGTTCGGTCATCGGGATGTCCGAAAGGCTCCGCCGGAATCGTTTTCCGTAGCGAATCGGGCGCCGGATATTATTTGTTCATCAGTGCGATGCAACGATCCACATCTTTCAGTAAGCGGTTGATACGGAGTCTGGCCGCCCGCACTCCTCCGGCCACTTCGGTAACCGATTTGCGCAGGAGGAGCCGATCCATATCCGCCTGCAACCGGGCGATCTCCTCTCCCTGTGCCGCGGTTTGCGCGTGGAGCCGTGCATTCTCCGCCCCCAGCGCGGCATTGGCCTCCCGCAGTTCGGCGTTCTGCGCCAAAAGACGCTGAATGTTGCGCTCGACGCGTTCGATGAGGCTTTGTTCCGACATCTCTGCCATTGTCCGTCCGCTTATCCGTACCGCAAAGCTACGGTTTTTCGGCGGGATTTACAAATACGGGCTTTACCTGTCCGTTCCGGCGAGTTCGCCGCGCAGGTCGTAGTCGTCCGCTGCGGTGATCCGGATGTCGGTCAGGGTGCCCGGGGCGAGCGGTGCGGTGGAGGCGATCAGCACCTCCTGATCTACTTCCGGCGAGTCGTATTGGGTGCGACCGACCCAAAAATCGCCCTCGCGCCGGTCGATGATCACCTGGCGCACCTGTCCCACGAGCCGTTCGTTTTTCTGTCGGGCAATCTCTTGTTGCAGGGCCATGATGCGTTCGACGCGTTCCGTTTTGACCGCTTCCGGCATGTCGTCGGCGAGCTCGGTGGCGGAGTATGTGCCCTCCTCTTCGGAGTAGGGGAAGACGCCGAGTCGGTCGAATCGCGAGGCGGTGACGAAGTCGAGCAGTTCCTCGAAATCCGCTTCTGTCTCGCCCGGGTAGCCCACGAGCAGGGTCGTTCGCAGGGCGATGTCCGGAATCTCGCGCCGCAGTCGGCCGATGAGGTCGATGGTTTCGGCTTTCGACAGGCCGCGCCGCATGGAGTGGAGCATCCGGTCGGAGATGTGTTGCAACGGAATGTCGAGATATTTGCAGATTTTCGGCTCGTCGCGCATGGCGTCGATCACCTCCTGCGGGAAGTGTGCGGGGTAGGCGTAGTGCAGCCGCACCCATTCGATGCCGTCGATCCGGCACAAGGCGCGCAGCAGCTCTCCGAGTCTCCGCTGTCCGTAGAGGTCGATGCCGTAGTAGGTGGTGTCCTGGGCGATGACGATGAGTTCGCGCACGCCTTTCCGGGCGAGTGTCGTCGCTTCGTCGATCAGCTCTTCGAAGGGCACCGAAACGTGCCGCCCCCGAATGAACGGAATGGCGCAATAACCGCACCCCCAGTTGCATCCCTCCGAAATCTTGAGGTAGGCGTAGTGGGCGGGTGTGGTCAGCCGCCGTTCGCCGCGCAGCTCGTCGCGGTAGGTCGTTCCCACGGCGCGCAGGATGTCGCTCAGGTCTCTGACGCCGAAAAATGCGTCGACTTCGGGCAGTTCGTCTCTCAGTTCGTCGCGGTATCGCTCGCTGAGGCACCCCATCACGAACAGGTGCTCGATATCTCCGGCTTCTTTGGCGGCGGCGAACCGCAGGATGGTGTTGACGGACTCCTCTTTGGCATCGCCGATAAAGCCGCAGGTGTTGATCACCACCACCCGGGCGTCGGTCGAGTCGCTGTCGTAGACTACCTCCCAGCCGGCCGCGTCGAGCTGGCCGGCCAGGTGTTCCGAATCGACGAGGTTCTTGGCGCACCCGAGGGTGACGATGTGTATCTTTTTCTTCTTCATGGGGGTTATCTGTTCTGTATTTCCGCCGCGGCCGGCGCTGCACCGACCTCGAAGAGACGGGGTTCGGCCAGCGTGACGCCTCCGTTGGGCCATTCGACCGTTATCTGCGTGACGGCCAGGGTCTCGGGTCGGCCGAAACGACGCAGCGGCGAGCGGGTATAGCGGATGTCGCTCCGGGTCCACCACGTTTCGTCGTTCAGGTTCACGATGTGCGACTGCACGCGGCGGATCAGCCGGTCGTCGATGCCGATCCGGACGATGAACTGCATGGAGTAGGCGCGGCGGTAGTAGCCCAGCTGCGGGAAGGCGACGCGAAAGATGTGGCAGGAGTCTTCCCGCCCGAGGTAGCTGTAACGGGCGTTCCGGTTCGCTGCATTCACCGTGCTGACCGTTGCGACCGGTTGGACGAGGCCCATGTGCAGCAGTTTCTCCAGGTTCTCGCTGCCCATGCCTGTGGTGTCGTCCTGCGTGGCGATCTCTTTTTTCGGATAGTAGTGGTATTGCCGGCGATGGGTCTGGGTCGCCGCCACGGTTCCGGTCACGGTGTTGGGACGGTCGGTGACGGAGAAGCGGCCGCACAGGGTGTGCCGGTAGTAGATGACCGGCACTCGTTTCAGACTTCGGTTGAAAAAGTCGGCGAGGTCGGGATAAACGGTCACCTCTTCCGAGGTCAGGGAGTGCCGGATCGTCTCGACCAGAGCGACGTTCCATACGCCCCGCTGTTGCATCGCCGCGTCATAGACGGCCCGCTGCGGTTTCGCCCCCACGTAGCTGACGCCGACCGTATCCCCTGCGGCGAGTTTCGCCGACGGAATCGTCCCTACGCCGAGCGAGTCGGTCACCGCCACCGCTTTCCTGCCTACGTACAGATAGGCGTACGGCAACGCCTCGCCCGCATCGTTCCGAACGATGACTTTCAATCCTTCGGCTGCTGCCTGGGCCGCGCTGAACCACAGCGCCAGGCCGAATAACACTTTTCTCCACATGTCCCACAGAAGTTTGGTTCGACAAAAGTAATCAAACGGCGGAAAAAACGAATTTCCGCCCGGGAGAACAGCCGTTATGAGCTCTCTCCCGCACGGAAATTCATCGAAAAATCAACGGGCTACTCCTCCTTATCTGTATCGGAGTATGCCTTGAGCAGCTTGTCCTGCACCTCGGCCGGAACCTGCTCGTAGCCTGCGAATTTCATCGTATAGGTGGCCCGCCCGCCCGTCAGCGAGCTCAGCGAGGTCGAGTATCGGTTCATCTCGGCCAGCGGCACCCTCGCCGTCAAGGTCTCGAAACCCTTTTCGCTGGTCATCCCCTCGATGATCGCCCGACGGTTCTGGAGGTCGCTCATCACATCCCCCAGTTTGTCGCTCGGCGCGAGCACTTCGATCTGGTAGATCGGCTCCATGATCTTCGCCCCTGCGTTGCGGAAAGCCTCCTTGAAAGCATTGCGCCCCGCCAGCTTGAACGAAATTTCGTTGGAGTCCACCGGGTGCATCTTCCCGTCGTAGACCACCACGCGGATGTCCCGCGCATACGAGCCCGTCAGCGGCCCCTCCTCCATCTTCTCCATAATCCCCTTCATAATGGCCGGCAGGAATCGCGCGTCGATCGCCCCGCCCACAATGGCGCTGCAAAAGACCAGCTTCCCGCCCCACTCCAATTCGACCTCCTCCGTGGACTTGATGTTCATCACCTGCTCCCGCCCCTCGATCTTGTACTTCGACGGCGCCGGCATCCCCTCCGTGTACGGCTCGATCACCAGCGAGACCTCGCCGAACTGCCCGGCGCCGCCCGACTGTTTCTTGTGCCGGTAGTTGGCCGCCGCCTGCTTCGTAATCGTTTCACGATAAGGCACTTTCGGGGTCAAGTATTCCACCTCGATCTTATGCGTCCCCGCCAGCTGCGCTTTGAGGATGTTGAGGTGGTGTTCCCCCTGTCCCGACAAGATCGTCTGTTTCAGCTCCTTGGAGTACTCGACGCCGATCGAAGGGTCTTCATACGTCGCCCGGATCAACAGTTCGCCCAACTTCTCCTCCTCCGCACTGTTTTTTGCCTTGACAGCCGTCCGGAACCGCGGCTGCGGAAAACCGATCAGGTTGATCTGCCATTCCGCCCCCGCCCCGTTCAGTGTGTGGTTCACCCGCGTCGCTTTGAGTTTCACCGTGCACCCGATATCCCCGGCGCACAGCTCCGTCACCTTCACCCGGTTCCGTCCTGCACTGACGAATATCTGTCCGATCTTCTCCTTATTGCCCGTGGCCATATTGGTGAGTTCCATCCCCTCGGTCAGCGTCCCGCTGATTACCCGGAAGAAAGCCACCTCGCCCAAATGGGGCTCGACGGCCGTCTTGAAGACGAAAATCGACACCGGCCCACCTGCATCCGCCTGCACGTCGCCGCCGCCGATGAGTCGGAAATTCGGTGCCTTGAGCGGCCCCGGAGCCACATTGATAATAAATTCCATGAGCCGTTTCACGCCGATGTCGCGCCGACCCGAGAGGCAGAAGACCGGCACCAAGTCCCGCTTGGCCAGCCCCAGTTTGATCCCCGACCGCATCTCGTCCTGCGTCAGCGTCCCTTTCTCGAAGTAGAGCTCCATCAGCGCTTCGTCGTTCTCAGCCGCCGCTTCGACCAGCGCTTTGTTCAGCTCCCTGGCGCGCTCCATCTCTTCGTCCGGTATCGGTAGCTCCTCCCGCTCGCCCGAATCTCCTTTGAAGCGGTACATCTTCATCATCAGCACGTCGACGAAAGCGTCGAACCCGGGCCCCGGATTGACCGGATACTGCACCACGACGATCGGAGCCTCGGAGTTGGCGCGCAGTTCTTCGATGGTCTGTTCCCAATTCGCTTTCTCCGCATCCAGCTGGTTGACCGCTGCAATGACCGGCTTTTCGTGCCGCCGCGCATACCGGGCCTGTATCTCCGTCCCCACTTCGAACCCGTTCTGGGCGTTGAGCAGCATCACCCCCACGTCGGCCACCTTGAACGATGAGAACAAGGCGCCGCAGAAATCATCCGCCCCCGGCGTATCCAGGATGTTGAGTTTGTAGCCGTTGAATTCGGTGTATAAGACCGTGGAGAAGATCGACCGTTTGTATTGGTGTTCGATGTCGGTGTAGTCCGAGAGGGTGTTTTCCCCTTCGACGGTGCCGCGCCGTTCGACGACTTTGCCTTCGTAGGCCATCGCTTCGGCCAGGGTGGTCTTCCCGGCTCCCGAGGCGCCGAGCAGGACGATGTTTTTGATCTCGTTGGTGGGGTATTTTTTCATAACGAACGGGTTTTGTGGGTTAGTCTCGGAAATCGGAACCGAAATCCGACTATAAATATAGCGAATATTTTTATTGAATCATGTTGGAAAGAGGAAACTTTGTCTTTGTCGGATTTTTTATATCTTTATAGCGCTACTAACCCATTTCTCGTCTTTAAATTATGAAAAACTGTGTCATTCTCTTGGCGGGGATGATCGTATCGTTTTCTGCCTGCCGAAAAACCTCTTTATCGGAATCGGAAATCCCGAAACAACAGGAAAGTGTGCTGACGGCCGAAGAGGCCGAACGATTCGTGTTGTTGCATACGGACTATGCGCTTTCGACAGCCGACATTTTGAAGAAAGCCCGAACGGTGGCCGAGGTGCTCGGTCGAACCGAATTAAAAACTAAAACCGGAAAGATATGCCGACAGTCGATAATTGCGGATTCCATTGTTGCGACGGTTCCTCTGACGAAAAGCGACGGAACGATAACGGTCGTTCCGAAAATCTATGTGGTTGCTTTCGGCCAAGATGCCGGGTTTGCGTTGTTTGCCGGAGATAAACGCATCCATGAGGTGCTGGCGTTTTCAGGAGAGGGGAATTATAGCTCGGATGATTTACATCCGGGTATGGAATATTTCATTCAGTGTCTGCAAACGTACATGGTTTCTGAAATCGATCGGCTGGAGGCGATGCGGGGCGACTCGATCTATAATCGGCTGGTATATAAATACGGAAGATTCGGAGACCGGAGCTCCGTGCCTCAGACCCGGTATCCGGTGTGGAACGGTATCGAATATGTTGATATGCCGGTGGACAATATCACGGAAGAATGGTATCAAGACGGTGGGGAACCTGTCTACCAAAAGTTATTGGTTAAATCCAAGTGGGATCAGGGATGGCCATACAATCAGAAAGTAGCAGCTACTTACGGCGGTGGAGTTCCGGTGGGATGTGTAGCAACGGCGGTGGCTCAGATTCTGAATTTCCATCAACAGGGGTCATATAACGGAAAGACATATGCTTGGAGTCAATTTTCGTCCAATGGATGGTCGGGTGTATCGACCGATGTGCTGAATAGCGTTGGTGACCTGTTTTTCGATTTAGGAAAATCAGAGAACCTGAATGTGAGTTACACTGTTAATGGGAGTAGTGCTTTCAGTGACAATGTACCACGGACATTCGAACATTATGGATTTGTTTCTACTAAATTGATTGATTATTCAACGACTGTGACAATTGATAATTTACAGAATAATCGTCCGGTGTATATGCGAGGCGAGGATCCGGCTAATGGTGGCGCCCATGCTTGGGTGGTAGGGGGAATTATGCAAAATGAAGCTTATTCTGTGTATAGAATCAATTATTGGTACGAAGGGCATTTGCAGGGATCGGAATATGTCAAAAGAGGAATAAAAAGTTATTATGGGATTCATCTCAATTGGGGTTGGGGAGGACAATATGATTGTTGGACGATTCCGGGAGTGTTCAATACGTATGGCCCATATAATTTTACAAAATACCTTAAAATGATTTGTGATATTAGAGCTCGGTAAATTTCATTGTGCTCGTAAAATACGTACAACAACTTAAACTCCTTCAATGATGAAAAATTATATCCAGACATTCGTTGTATTGACCATTGTCGTTTGTACCGCAGGATTTGGGATGAAAACCCAGGCTCAGGAACGTTTTAAGAATCGTTACTCGGCTGGTTTCGGCTTTATGCCGGAGTGGCAGTTGGGCGGGTCGGACGACGGGAAATTTTCGCCCTCGTACGGTTTGTTCGGTGAGGCGCAATTGTCGAAGTATAGCGGGTTGGAGGTTGGGGTTTTTGACCGAAAATTTTCTTATACGGAGAAATTGTACGCCGCAGGAGGACCTAAGGTGGAATATTATGAATATAACTACAATCTTCAGTATGTTTCGCTGCGGTTAGGTTATAAATTCTATTCGAAGATATTGAATTTCAGTGCCGGCTTCCATGTCGATTTTGCCGTCTCGAAATCCGAGGGAGGATATCGCGGGGAGGCGTTTGCCACGTATCACGACCGATACGGGGCGTATCTCACGTTCAGCAAAGACATTGTTTTGTATAAAGGCTTGATTCTTGAACCGGAAATTCACGTCAATCCGTTCCTGTGCGATCAGAACAAGCGGGTGAAAACGGTGGATTACGAAGGCGTATTCCTGGGTTTGGGACTCAAATTGAAATACCGATTCTGAGAGAGAGGCGGTTTTACCGCCTCTCATCCTCTACAGCAGCCGCAGTTTGGCGAACTTCAGGAGCAGCGTCTTGACACCTGCCGCTTCGAACCGGACGGTCACTTTCGTATCCGTTGCCGTCTGCTCGAACGCCGTCACCGTGCCGACCCCGAACCGGGCATGGGTCACCCGTGCACCGACGGTCAGGTCGCCTGCGCTATCCAACGGTTTGCCCTGCGGCGCAGCTGTGCCCGAGGCGGGGCGGGATTCCACTTTGCGGAATCCCGCCGGCGGTTGCGTCGCGGCACTGTTTCCGCTCGTCGGCGGAGCCGTCTTGCGCTGGTAGCGCTGGAAGGCAGGGCGCGGATCGCCTTCCACTCCTTTGGAACGACCTGTCGCCACCCCTCCCGCAGCGTTCCATCGGTTCCGCAACGAGGCGTTTTCGTCTTCGGGCTCTCCGAAGACATCCGTGTTGGGCAAGGTCGGCATGTCGAGATATTTCGGGTCGATCTCCTTGATAAACCGGCTCGCCTGGGACGGCACGACGCTCCCCCAGCGGAACCGCGAGAGGGCGAAGCTCAGCGTCGCCCGCTTCTCGGCCCGGGTCAGGGCGACGTAAAACAACCGCCGCTCCTCCTCCACGTCCTGTGCCGAGGAGGCTCCCCGCTGGCTGGGAAACAGGTTCTCTTCCAGCCCCATAATATAGGTGTACTTGAACTCCAGCCCTTTCGAAGCGTGGACGGTCAGCAGGGTTACCCGCGGCGTGTCGTCCTCCTTGCTGTCGTCCATGTCGGTCAGCAGGGCGATCTCCTGCAACCACTGGTCGAGCGTGACCGCTTTTTTCGTCGTCTCCTCCTCTGCGGTCTCCTCCGGTGCATCGGCAGCCGGTGTCTCGTTGTCGATCTCCACAGTCTCCTCCTCTTCCGTTTCCGTGTCGGTGGCGGACTGCGCATCGACGAATTCCCGGATGGAGTTGATCAACTCTTCGACGTTCTGCAACCGCGATTCGTCTTCAATCGAGGGGCTGTTCCGGTAGTGCGCCACCAGTCCTGACCGGGCCATCACCTCCATGGCCAGTTCGTAGGCGTCCATCTCACCCGCCTGCTGGAACAGTTCGGTGAAGTTCCGGACGAAGGCCGACAGGCTCTTTATCGCCGCACCGCGCACTCCCAGCTCTTCCGGCGTATGGCGCAGGAGGGTCTCCCACATCGAAATCCCCTCGGCCTGAGCGGCGGCGACGATTCGGCTGACCGACGTGTCGCCGATCCCTCGGGCCGGGAAGTTGATGATGCGTTTCAACGACTCGTCGTCCCGCGGGTTGATGGCTAAACGCAGGTAGGCGATGGCGTCTTTGATTTCGGCCCGCTGGTAGAACGATTGCCCGCCGTAGATCCGATACGGAATATTATTCCCCCGCAGGTACTCTTCGATTACGCGCGACTGGGCGTTGGTGCGGTAGAGTACGGCGAATTCGTCGGCCGTGGCGCGGTCGCGGTAGAGGGTGGTGTGGATATCTCCGGCGACGCGCTGGGCCTCTTCTTTGTCGCTCAGGGCGCAGATCACGCGAATCGGATCGCCCTGTTCGTTTTCGGAAAAGAGGTGTTTGGGCAGCTTGCGGCTGTTCTTTTCGATGACGCTGTTGGCCGCCTCGACGATGGTGCGGGTCGAACGGTAGTTCTGTTCGAGTTTGAAGATCCGGGCTTCGGGATAGTCCTGCTGGAACCGCAGGATGTTTTCAATCCGGGCGCCGCGGAAGGAGTAGATGCTCTGGGAGTCGTCCCCCACGACGCAGATGTTCCGGTGGGCGTCGGCCAGTTTCTTGACGATCAGGTATTGGGCGTAGTTGGTGTCCTGATACTCGTCGACGAGGATATATTGGAATCGTTCGCCGTATTTCCGTGCGGTTTCAGGGTGGTCGCGCAGCAGGATGTTCATATAGAGCAGCAGGTCGTCGAAGTCCATGGCTCCGTTCTGCCGGCACTGGCGCATGTAGAGGGCGTAAATCTCGGCCAGCCTCGGCCGCTTGGCGCGGGCGTCCTCTTCGGTGAGCACGGCGTTGGCGGCGTAGGCTTCGGGCAGGACGAGGTTGTTCTTGGCGAGCGAGATCCGGGCGTAGACGTCGTTGGGTTTGTACTGCTCGTCGGGCAGTTCGAGCTGGCGGATGATGGCTTTGACGACGTTCCGGCTGTCGGCGGTGTCGTAGATGGTGAAGGCTTCGGGGAAGCCCAGCACCTGGGCTTCGGCGCGCAGGATGCGGCTGAAAAGGGAGTGGAAGGTGCCCATCCAGAGTCCCCGCACGGCGTCGTAGGGCAGTATCTTGGCGACGCGGTCGCGCATTTCGCGGGCGGCTTTGTTGGTGAAGGTGAGGGCCATGATGTGGTAGGGCGAAACACCTCGTTGCAACATGTGGGCTATCCGCATGGTGAGCACGCGGGTTTTGCCGGAGCCTGCTCCGGCGATGATCAGCGAGGGGCCGTCGTAGTTTTCGACGGCGCTCCGCTGGGGTGGATTGAGGCCGGTCAGGTAGTCGGTCTGTATAAGGTCGTTTTCCATGACGGATCAATGGTTACTCTTCGGGGCTTTGTATGTAGTCCTTAAAGGGTTTGGGGCGTTACGGGCGGTTTCGGGCCGCTGTTGCCGGTTGCTTGGGGTAGATCTGGGTCGGGGTTGCCGTGGGTTGGGGTCGAGGCTGTGTTTAGGGTACCCGGCCAGTTGCTGGGGGTAGTTCCAGCCAGTTTTCGGGTAGAGGCTGCCAGTAGAACGCCCAGTGGGCGCGTTTATTCCGAGAGGCAACGCAACTGAAGACCGTGGCCGCGGCTGTCCAGACCGCTGGGCCCGATTATCATCGTGTCGAAGTACAAGAACATTCCGTGGGTACATCCGATTGCGGTTGACCAGCTATATCCGCGGCTGCCGACGTTGGTGGGTTGGCCTGTGCGTAGCGGTAGCCCGGGGCGGTGCCGTTTGGCACTCGAACCGGGACGTCTCTACCCTTTGTTTGTGGTTTGCTCCTGCGGTTCTACGAACCGCAAAAGCAACATTTTCTTTATTACCCCAATCTGTCGGATTCGTCATCGGCGCGCCCCCCTCACGCCGCTGATGCGTCGCTCTCGCCGAGGACGGCGATTCCTCTCGGAACCGCGCTACTCGCCTCAGTTCAAGCGGTCGAAGCCTGCGGGGCCCAGAGCAACGTTAGTTGCGGGCCTCCGCGGCGGGAGGCTTCGGCCCGCGCGGTTCTTCGAACCGCAAAAGCTTGGTTCAAAACCCAGCCAAAAGCTCAGTCCAAATCCTAGCCCCACTCTCGGCCCAGCGCGGCGGGAAAACCGTAATCGGTTTTCCCGCCCGAAGAACAGTCGCAGCCTAAAGAACAGCCCAGTTCTCCGCCCCGTGTCTGCCTCACTGCGGCTCCGCTTTCGCTCCGCCGCACTTTCCCGTCGCCCGCGGCAATTCTTGCCGGATTGGCTCACCGCCAACCGGCAAAATATGCCCTATTAAGCGGGCGGGCGACGGATTTTTGCTCGGAATCAAGTTTTTCGCGCGCCTGCGCGATTCATTCTATTTCGGCGATAGCCGAAATAGTTGAATCGCTCCT